>CAYNKB010000018.1:0-12832 GCA_964397725.1 Candidatus Woesearchaeota archaeon
GATAGTTGAAGAATGGATATAAAAACCATTGCAAGGGACATCCAGATTAAAATGGGAGAGGCTGGGAGATAAGCAGAGCCGTACAATATTAAGATAATTATTTTTCCCAGAAGAATAAACAGAAGAAGCATTAATATTGATACTATTAAAACTAGGGATAGGGATTTTATGAAAACTACTCTTTTGTCTTTGTTATTTGTCTTAGAGGCTACTTCCGGAAACATTACAAGAGTTATAGCGGATGTTACGAATAGGGTTCCGCGGGCAAGAGTTAAAGCGGCAGTCCAAAATCCAGTAAATTCCGCTGAAAAGTAGTGTTTTATGAATATAGTTGGAAGGTTTATTATCAGCTGAATAACCAAGGTAACTATGAAGGCTAGAATTATAAATCTGTAAAATTCAGATAATGGTTTCTTTTCAAGATTTTTATCTATTTTGAATCTTATAAATGGAGATATTGCTATGTATGCCAAAAGGTAAGCTAAGCCAAAGGCTATTATTGCTCCGTTAACATATAGCCCAAAGTAAAGCAATAAAACAACTATCAATACTCTTAGTCCTCCTTCTAAAATCGTATTTATGCTAAAGGTCTTGAATTTTTTAGCTCCTTGAAGGATTCCACGATTTATTGGAAGAAGCAGCCCAAAAATAAAGATTAATCCTGTTAAAACAACTGAGATTTTAGTTACTTTTAGATAAATTGAAATTGGATTAATCAATAACAGAAGTATTAGAAAGATTATTATTCCATAAATAAGGACTCTTTTGAAAACCCTGTAATGCAGCTGCTTTATTTCTGAATACTTCCCTTTTGAGTGGAATTTGGCTGTAAATTTAGTCATGGCTGTTGCTATGGCTTGAGAAGGGATAAGAAGTATGAAAAGGAGAGCCATAAGGGCTCCGAAAACTCCGTATTCTGCGGGACCCAAGGAACGAGCAACAACTATGTGAAATATATAAGCTAGAGCGCTTGAGATTAATACGCTTACTGCAACAATAGAACTATTCTTAACTAAACTCATAGAAAAGGTAAATTGCGGGGATATTTAAAGATTAAGATACAACTGAATATCTTATCGCAGTCTTTGTGATTGAATATACCAACTACCAAACTTCTTAATTTATTAAGTGAGCTACCACACTATAAATTCTATTTTAGTTCCTGCTGTATTAATTCAAGTATTTCCATTCCACTTTTGCTCCAAAATAAAATTATTTCTTTTGCCTGAGATTCTGCAACCTTAAACCCCCTATAATTGGCATCGTTTCTTATTTTTCTGAATCTATCCAAAAAGTTTAGTTCTATGCTGTTTTTTATCTTTAAATTCTTCAAAATTTCCAAACTAATATCATGATCCAAAGGCTCATATCCTCCAACCCACCACCTCGCATCGCCAAGCTGCCTTATTGACTCATAAACCTCTCTGAATATAACTGTGGAATTCTTTTCATTTAAACCGAGAGATATGACCACTTCTGCATTTGATTTAGAGGACATTAAGAGAGATTTTATCTTCTCTTTATCCATGCTTCTCTGCCTAATTCTCTTTTCCTTTATCAGCCATTTTAAATTTTCCTCTTTCATTTCTTAACCTCTAAAAATCCTATTAAAACTATGCCATTTGCAATATTGTTAAATAAATTAATATCAACTAAATTTCTGCTAAACTCGTGAATTTGAACTTTTCTTCCTATTTGCTTTTCAAATTCTATAAGTTCTCTTAAGGCTAGTGTTCTATACTCTTTAAATTCGTTCTGCTCTATTGAGATATCTATGTCTGAGCCTGAAACGTCTTCACCTTTTCTAAAACTACCAAAAAGAACAATTGATTTTGGATGCTTATAATGCTCGTAAAGAAATTCTATTAAGCCGCTTTGGTAGACAAAATTGAGATTATAAACTATCTTATTTCTAAGAAAAAGCCAATTGGCTCTATCAGCTCTTATTCTCCATATCTTGCTTAATTTTTCTATATTAAGAAAACCTATTTGCTTCAAACTATCGATAATACTCCCTAAGTTAGCTTTTGCCACTCCTGTTTCTTTGGCTATATCGCTTAAGCTAAATTCTTTTTCAGGAAACTTAAAAAATAATTCAGCCACTTTCTGTATACCAGTTTGAACTAATAACTTACGATATAAATTAGGTTTTATTACTCCTTTCATATAACATAAGTTATAAAACAGAACTATTTAAACTTTACGATGGTATCGTATAGTATTGGTTATAACTTTACTATGCGGTCGTATACTGTTTTACTGGTTGATGTTTAAGAAGCATTAATCAGATTTCCTATAAAAAGGGCGATTTGAGGCGTTTTAAATATGCCTTGGTTAGAAAGAGCTAATATTGTATGGTTCTGATAAAATTCAAATGAGCTTTTTCTGCTTCATATGCACAGAAATTTGGCTGTTTGGAGTCTTGCATATTTACAATTGCAATATAGGGATACATTTCACAAATGCTTAAATAACTTTTAAATCAGAAATAAAGATGGCTTGGGAGAAAGATGAATGGGATAAAGAGTATTTGGCATGGAAAGAGGCTAAAGGAAGAAGCGGGAAAAGAGAGAATAAGGAAGAAAAGCCGAAAGTTCCTGAAAAGCAGGCAATCAGAAAAGAAATAGAGGCTCTTGGATTGCAGAGTTCAGGAAGAAAGGTTTTCAGGGAGGCGGAAAAGATTGAGGATGAAATCATAAGAGAATACATAAGGCCGAAAAAGAAATTTATTGTTGTTGTCAGCCTTATAATAATTTTGGGAATCTTTGTCTTTCTGGCTGTTTTTACATTGGGAAGTTCAGATTCAAGATTCAGCCATGTTGATATTGAGGCAAAGGGCTCAAATGGGCTTCCTATGAATGTTTATTTCAAATCAAAGGCTGCATTTGGCTTCAGCGGGTGGGAAAGCATGCTGTTTTATGAAGGGAATGACAGGGTGTATGGAAATGATGAATACAGAAAGATTATTTTTGACAATACCGGCAAAGCATATACTTACATAAGATACGATGATCAGGTAAAGTTAGAGCAATTAACATCCGATCCGAGCAAGGTTACAAGAATTGGATGGTTTACGCAGGAAAATGAAATAAATATTCAGGAGCAGACATCTTTGTGGGGAAAGATTGTTGCAGTCGGCTTAGACTCGGAAGATTTGGATGTGACTATAAATTACAACCTGATAAGATGGAAGCCATACTTTACCTCACAGGTTGTTATTTCTGCTGAAAAGAAAGAGGAATTGGGAGACTTTGGATATGGATTTGTCCTTAGGGACAGCGATATTTATCTAAGCAACGGAAGCATCCTTAATAATGATAACATTGTTGTCAAAACAGATAAAAAAATTTTCATAAACGCAGTCAATCTAAGCTATGAAACTATTAATGAAATAAAGGGCAAAATCAATGAGAGCATTGACTTGGAAAGCAAGGTCATTGAGAGAAACGGGACGTCTTATGATTTAAAGGCAGATTATGAGCTGTTTCCAAATTGGAATGAGAATACTGGAATTTTGGTGTTTTCAGAGGGGGAAAGCAGATTTGAAAACTCCTTTAAATGGAATGTTTACAGGATTTATGCCGATCACAACGAAGATAATGTTTACAATAAAGTTTACTTTGTCTTTTTGGAAAATATGAAAATAGAATGGGACGCAGAGAAAGGAGACTGGAAAGTGAAGAGCAGATACTTTGATGGATACTTGACGGATTATATTAAAAAAATAAAGAAGAGCTACATCAATGAAATTTAATCTGAGCTATAAGGAAAGAATTGTCTGGGAGCACGCCAAGCATATATTCAGCTATGTATTTCAGGTTCTGCTGTTTGCCTTTTTGGTAATTTTACTGATTAGGGAATTTAATCGGGCTTTGGTTGATTCTTTGATAAATGTAAATTGGTTTATGGTTGTAGTTATTATTTTTGGGGCTTTGAGCATTTTCTTTCCTATTGAAAAGAAAGAGGAAAATAAGGAAGCTACGAAGAAGGATTTATTGCTGATAATTGGACTTGGAATATTGGGGGCGATAATCATATTCCTAAAATTAAGGGTTTTGGGATGGATTGGGTATTTGATTGCAGGGCTTGGCGGGTTAATTATTGTATTGTTGAGTTGGTTACTGCTGACTGAAAAAGATACACATTCTGATGAATCTCTTTGAGATCAGAATTGGAGCAGTTTCCGTATATAATTGAGAGGTTGTTTTCTTTTAGAAATTGTGTATTTCTGCATTCATCCATAAAAAAATTTATTGCCAAGTTGTTTTTTATCTGCATTTCTTTGTTTTTCCCTTGTATTATTCTTGAATATACTTGCCTCTGGGATATTGGGGTTATAGCATTGGAAAACCAAGGTTCTGCCAAAACTATTGAACTTGATGGAGTATTTTCTCTTATATAGATTAGAGAGTCATAGTCAGATTCTTCTGCTATATGGTAAAAATAATCTGATGATTGTATTTTTGGAGGAAGATAAATAGCTAGCAAAAGTATTAACATTATTGCAAATACAATTTTCTTATTTTTTGAAGAGTTAATTATTTTGGAGCAACCTAGACCGAATAATATGGATAGAATTATGAATAGATACATTAAAGATCTTCTATAGGGAAGGAAAAGTTCTATCTTATAGAAATAAAAAAGCATTATAAAAAATATGAAGGTGAGGGTGTAAATTGTCAAATCATATCTTTTCTTTATTAAAGAGGAATAGATTCCCAGAGCTATAATTAGAATTGAAATGTAACCTATTAGTCTTGGGATAAATAATGGAGATGAGATAATTGTAAAAGAAAGATTGTCTATAGTTGATAATCTTTGCTCTATAAATCTTGTTAGATAAAGAGGAAGAGCTAATAAAAAAGCGAATGCTTGGAGAATGATGGTTTTCTTTATGTTCGTTCTTTTTATTGCGAGATTTATGTTTATTATTAGAAAATATGCCAAAGCTGAAGGCGGATGGATAATTAGAAGGGATGCTAATGGGATGAAAAACAAAGAGGAGGATAGTTCTAACAAAAAGAGTCCTAATGTTATAAGTATTAGTCCTATTGACATTGGAACTAGAAACGCTGGACCAAGTATTTCTACAGAACTCTTCAATAGGGCTATGAACAAAGAGGCAAATATTGCTGAAGTTGTATTGAAAATTCTTCTTGTAACAATAAATATTGAGAGGGATAGGATTGCTGTCAGAATAGCTGGGAAAAAGGAAAATTGGAATAAGTATGGAACTCCTAAAGATTTAAGGGTTGCAAGCTCCAGATGGAAACCGCGTTCTAGCGACGTTGAATTTCCTGTAAAATAAAGAGGAGAATCTTCTGTCAGGTTGGAGGCGTACTGAAAATGAACATATTCATCCACATGCAACCGCAGAGAGTAATTAACGTGTGGGAGGAAACTCAAAATGGCTGATAAAATAATGATTATGGCCAAAATAAACATATATTTCTTCATTATATTGGGAGAGGCATAATGCTTATATACGTTTTCGGAGTTCAATTAGTATGATTGGAGTGTATAGGATGAGCAAAGAAAAGAAGATTATCCTAGCAAGCATATTTGGGATATTAATTGTTATTGGTTTGGCAATTGGCTTTTTCTCTGAATTAGGATACTTAGAGAGTTTTAGAATTGTTTTTGGATCTATATTTGTGTTGTTCTTGCCTGGTTTTGTTTTAACTTATGTGTTTTTTCCTAAAACCAAGGAATTTGATGAGAAGAGAGAAGACAAGGGAGCTATTGACTGGATTGAACGAATTGCCTTGAGTTTTGCCTTGAGCATTGCTGTTGTTCCTTTAGTTGTGTTTTATTTAAATTTAATAGGAGTCAGGATAAATTTGGTTAATAGCTTTTTGACTATACTTGGGATTATATTTGTTGGATTGGGGATTTTGTATTGGAAAAGGTAAAATGCTGAAGGTTTGTAGAAGTTAAAATAGACTTTGAATTACAATAAAGCTTAAATTGGGAGAATTTCAGTAGGGTTATGGCAGGAAGGATATTCTCAAAGGATTATTATGTTCACAGACAAGCAGAATTTATAAGAGCCTTGGAGGGGGGGCGAATTGCCGAGGCTGTTGATATTTTAGAGGGCTTTCCAAGAGGAAAAGGTGATGTGGATGGCAGGATACAAGGAACCCTGACTTTAGTTGAAGGATATAGGGCTTTATTTGAGAAGGCTAGAGGAATAATCGATCTTGATTCTGATAGTTTGAATAGATATTTGAAAGCCGGCACATTGGGGGATTTTGAGGCTTATAAGAAACTGGGAACTCCTGAAGAAATTAGGACAGCTATGGAAAGACTGAGGGGATATGAAGAACTTGGGGGCTTGGAAGAAGTCACAAAGAGTTTGGAAGAACTGGACGGATTTAAAGAACTAGGAAGCTTTGAAGAGGTTGAAGGAAGTGTGGCGGAAATGCATAGATTGAGTTCTTCTTTGGACGATCTTGATCGTTTGTGAGTAATCTGGATTTGATTATAGCAATTTTACTGATTAGAATCTTAGCATAACAATACTTAAAAAAGGACTTCCAGTTGGATTTTTATGCCGAGTGTTTATGAAATAGCAGATGATAAGATGGATAAGATAGAGATTATTATGAGCAAATACTTCTCGTTTGTTAGGACTGGAGATCCTGAACTGAGGGAAGCCGCAAGAGCAAGAATAGATGAGGTTTCTGATTTTTTAGAGAAGGTTGGAGTTCTTAGCGACAGGGGAGGGAATTCAGACAAGGAAGTTGATGAAGTTATCAGGCAACATAAATACTTATTGCCCCAGGTTTATGAAAATCAATAAGTCTTTGCGTTTCACCAAGCCTTAAAAGGCATGGTTTGTTTGAGACTTCTGGATGCAGGAAAATACTTGAGTTTTTCCTGAACAGAGAATTGCCTTTGTCAGCAATTCTCTTGTGTCCAAGATTGCATTCATCCACATGCTGAAGCATGTGGTTTTCTGCATTAGCAATCTTGGCATAATTAGAGAAGATTTTTCTTAAAAATATATTGTAGACAGCATATATGCTTAAATAACTTTGACTAAATTAAAAAGGGATGAAGAAGGATGTTTGGGATGAAAATTATAGGGCTTGGAAGAATAATAGAGACTGGGAGAGGAATAATCCTGTTATTGAAGTGAAAAAAGTTAATGAAATTGAGAAAGCAAGGAAGGAGATTGCTTCTCTGGGGTTGCAAAGTTCAGGAAGAAAGGTTTTTGAGACTAAAAGGGTTGATGAAATTGAAACTGATGTTGTCCAAAATTTTATAAGGCCAAACAAGAAATTTGTTGCTATGGCAAGCTTCATCGCGGTTTTGGCTATATTTGTCTTTTTACTGGCTTCAGGGCTTAATATCAGAAAAAGCTCATACAGCCCTGCTGAAATCACAATAATAGTTTTGGGAATAGGAATAGTTCTTTATGTGTTTACAAAGTTAAGGAAATAAGAAAGGTTTAAATAAATAAAGAGGCAAATGTGTTAAGGTGATTAATAAATGGATGGAATAGTTCTTGCTGGGGTTTTAGGGGGTGTTGGAGGATTGACGAGGGGTGTTGTTGGATTGCTAAAGGCTTTGAGCTTAAAGAGAAGAATTCTGTGGGGCTATTACGTAATTACGGTTGTTATCGCGGTAATTATCGGAGTGTTTGTGGGGATTGTGTTTGATTTTGACCCTAGGCTAAGTTTATTGGCAGGATACGCGGGAACTGACATATTGGAGGGAATTTACAAATCTTTTGCAGTTCAGAAGGTTTACACAAGCGCGAAGGTCAAGAAGTGATTAATATCTTTTAGAAAAGTCATTAACTTTTATAAATCTTCCATTTCTTATTTCTTCAAGCCTTTTTAGATACTCTGATTTAACTTCAAAATTATCCTTCATTTGATTATTATAATTCTTTATTTTCTTTTTCATAATAATTATATTCTTTTTACAAATATCTATAATTTAAGCCTTTGGGTAATTATTTAAATGGCTAAAAACTAAATTAGTAATGGTGAATAAATCACTTGTTAATTTTGTTAAAGAGGCGAGGAAGAGGGGATTTGATGATTTTCAGATAAGAACTCCGTTGATAAAAGAAGGGTGGGCAAACGATAAGATTGAAGAGGCTTTTGCTTATTTGAAGCCGAGATACAAGTTTAAGAATAAAGTGAGCTTGTTTCTGGATTCGGAGCTGTTAAATAGGCTTCAAAAAAGAGCTGATAAGAATTTGTTTACTTTATCGGAACAGATTGAGGATATTTTAAGAAGAAGCGCCTTGAATTTAAGGAAGAAGACTGCAAAGGAAGAGAAGATTGATGATAAGTTTATCACTTATTTTTCAAGGAAGAGACGCTGAGGTAAGAGTTATCCGTAATTAAATCTCTTTTCGTAATCTTTGTGATTGAACCATTCAAGTATAACCGAAACTATCTCAACTTTATTTGGAGAGATTATAGTATAAATTAATCTCCAACCATCCGGCAAGTCATATTTCCATAAGTTAGTAACATTGTATCTTTTAATATAATCTGATGGAAAAAGTCTTTTCGGTATTCTAATCCCACAAAAAGCATTTTCTTTAATGTCTTCTATTGCTCTTAAAATATGCTTTTTGAGCGTCTAGTTCTCCGGCAAAGATTCAAACAACCTTTCTAAAGCAGATGACATAAATGCCACTTTAGAGCGTTTTATCAATTTCAATACCTCTTTCTATTTGCAATCAACTTCGCTAATTTAGGATTCCAAAGATAAATAATAACCCCTTCTCCATCTATCGCTATTTTATTTATGCTTTGCAAATAGTCAAGTATGACTAAATACGTCTGCCACATAACTTTTTTAGGCAGTTTCTTCCATAATTCTGTTCTATTAAGCTCTCCTGAATTTTCTTCTATACACTTTTCAACCATAATAACCGTGTCTAGAGTTGGAGATCTCACAAATATGTTTTTATTCAATGCTTCTCTATTCATATTTTACTATATATCAATTGATATATATAAATCTTTTTATTGCTAAAGATAGCTTTAAATATGGAGTTTTTTGATGTTTTATTATGGACTTAGGAATATTTACAATGTACATGGAAGAAACAGGAGAGGAAATCGCAGAATTAGCCGGAGATAGAATGAATATTGAGCATAGAAGATTATCCGATTATATGGAAAATGATTTGAATCAGCTAAGAGCTATGGCTTTGAAAACTGATGAAATATATTGGGGAGATGCAAAAAGAATTATGAGGAAATACAAGGATGTAAAGACCTCTATGGCAAGACCTTCTTGTGTCTAAGTAAAAAAAATCATAATTATCTTGCATAACAATTCTCTCTTAAAATATTTGTTATACCTTAGTGCTTTATCCTTAAGACTATGATGTTATGTAGGATGAGTTTGCAAAGAAATTAAACAACAAAATTAACTGCCTGCGCAACAGCGTTTCCAGCTTCATCAAGAACAGTAATAGTCAAATTGTGAGCTCCTGTTCTGAAAGAGACAAGCTTCTCGCAGACGCCGTTTCTTAATCTTGAGCAGAGTGACTTTTCTCTTGGATTTATCTCTGAATTGTCAATGTAATTTGCTTCGTCAAAGTTTAACTCAGTTACATTCAAAATGAACCTTACTCTTCTTCCGTCCTGAGAGAAATTAAGGGAGTTTATTACAGGGAATGTTGTGTCTACATCCACATCAACAGAGCGGGATACAACAGTATTTCCTGCTATATCTGTAAGGTTGAACCAATAATCAATTACCTGCCCGTCAAAGTCAGACAAGTCAACTGACGCGGAGCAGGAAGATCTACCTCTATTACCCGGAGTGCAGTCATTAGGAACGTCAAGAGAGTGAGTTCTCATCCCATTAAGGAGATTTCCGTAATGCAAGACAAGGAGTGAAGGATTTTCTTCCTGTATTTCCGTGAAGAAGTCTCCGGAAGCGAATCCGCTTCTTGGCTCAGTTTTTGATATTCTTGGCTTTTTGGAATCTACAAAGAATGAAACATTAAGGAAGGCTGTATTGTCCAAGGCGTCTGAAGCGCGGATCGTTATATCATTGAGACCTTCTACAAAAGAGCGTCTTCTGTCGTAGGATGAGCAGTGACTGCAAATTCTTGTCCATCGGGCATTAGTTTTAAGGTTGTCAAAATAATAAATGTCGGACAGCTCTGTTACGTCAATTGTGAAAGGCAAAGAACGGGAAGTATAAATTTCATCCTGAAGAGGACTTATTAATGTAATGTTTGGGGGCTCTATATCAAAATCTGCATCTGAGCCGTTAAGGAAAGTGCAGGACAAGCCTTGAGAGTTGCAGACGTTTATGCTTGCAGGACAGTGGGCTCCTGTTGAAGAAAAGGAAATGCAGTAGGGGCATCCAAAGTCAGAGCCGCAAGTTCTGTCTTCTATTGCGGGATTGCATTCAGAGAATAAAACTTTTTCCCCTTTTTGCAGGCAAAGAAGCTGATTTGCAGCACTTGCTATGCTGATTAAAAATAATACCGCAAGCACAGCTATAATTGTTAGTGCTATGTTTCTGCTTGTGTTTGTGTTCTTCTTTTTCATTCTGCGTGTTTGCCGTGCCTCGGCGTGATTATAAAATAAAAATTTAAAAATAAAAAATAAAATTTGTGTTATTAGATAGCTTCTCCCCAGAACCAAATAGCTCCAGTGTCGAAGTCTCCGTTACATGGTTCAGGTAGGCTTAACTTGAAAGTCAAGGCCATTTCTGCTCCAGGTGCTAATGTGTTAGCAGCGTAGTAAGGTCCTACAAGTCCGGCTTGAATTATTTCAAATCCGTCGTAGAATGGTGTTGGATTGTTGAATCCTATTCCATATCCTATATCTACGTAACCTTCAGCATCCTTATCTCTTAAAGATACTGTGCTATCATCTCCGGCGTCAGGTCCTGGTACACCAAGTCCTGCTCTACCTATCTCCAAATCTCCTGATGTGGAGTAAGCTCCGTTTGTAGCGAAGTATCTGAAGTTCTTAAGAGCCAATTGGTTTGTAGTTGGGCATTTAGCTCCGCTATTTGAAGAATCGTAAAAGTCTGTTCCTGATATAAACATATCAAGCATGACTCCAGATCCTGCGTCAGCGTCGTTTCCTACCAATAATGTGTCTGAATAAGAGGCTGTTCCTGGCCTTACATTTGAAAATGCAAGATCTCCCTCGATGCTTAATGCAACGATAGGGTTGAAGAACCAGTACTCGTTTTCATCCATATTTCCGAACAAACCGTCAAGGTCTTCAGCTTCAACTGTTACCCAGTATTCGCCGTACATAGATTCAGGTGTTTCTACAGTCAATAGACATTTATAGAATTGTGCGATACCATCCTCTACAGCATCTACTATACCTACTTGCTCTTCGAGGATTCTTGCGTTACAAGAGTCTCTTGTCTCTCTGTTTGGCATGCCAATCAGCTGACAGTTTGCTTCTATATCTTCAGGGGAACCGTCTTCTCCGCTTTGTGATGCTCCTGCTGTGATATAAACGTCCTTGATTTTCTCAACTCCGTTTTTGTCAAAAACTAATACTGTCCAGGAGATTTGTTCTCCTTCGAAAGCATAGTTATTTGTTCTTTCCAAAAGCTGACAATCGGATTCTCCGTCTTCATCTCCGCTGTAACTTCTTCCTGTACAATTGTTGATACCATCAGTTTGGAAAAGTCTCCCTGGTTCAGTGTTATCATCATAGACAACTCTATGGTCACACATCCAAACCTGTGGAGGGAAGTCCTCTGTTTCAATATCAACTCCAATTCCTATTCCTGATGAAACAGCTAGAACTGTAGGCAATACTGCTAGAACCATTAAACTCAACACGAAAAGTGTTAGTGTTTTTTTCATTTTAATGACCTCCTTTCATTTTTTAATGTTATAGGTGTGGTGTAATTTTTTAGTGAACCCTTCTTTTGAATAAGCATAGTTAAACTTTATTCTGTGTCATATATAAAGAATATTAAACTCCAAGACAATAGTTTTGTTGTCACTCAAAACCGATATAACATTTTTACCGACGATAAAAATGTCATTAAATGAAAGGCGTTAAAATTAATGGAAACTAGGGAGTTGTAAAAAGTGCGTTTAAATTTATTGTGTTAGTGAAAAACTTATATCAGGTGCCTTGACATAATGAGTATGCAGTAATGACTTTGTATAAATTAAAAAATTAATTATATGGCTTGGATATTGAGATTTCTAAAGGTATTGACATACCCAGTTTCTTCAAGACGTTTTTGAGAATTGACTCTTTTGCTCTTTTTTTAAAGCTGAGAATTCCAACACTTTTTACTTCATTTGATTCTTCGTCTCTTGTCACAAAAACACCCGGCTCAATTTCTTCTGAGAACTCTGTTTTAGGGGCTAATCCGAAAGATACTTCTAGAAAGTCTCCTTCTTCATCATAATATATGTCATATGTCTCGTGTTCTTCTTTCATCTTTGATTCCTGACAAAATGTGCCGATATTACGAAACCAAAGCCGTTTAAATATTTAACCACAACAAGCATGAACTTGTTTGAAGATTTTTTATGCTTATAATATTTATCAAAAAGTTTTTTGTGTTTGTTTGAAACTTTTGGATGCTCAAAGTTGCATTTTTGCATCAGCAACTTTGACATAATAATATCTTTTTTGTTCATCTATATCTTGAGGGTCTAATATATTGTCTGGATTTGAAAGAGTTTCTTTTATTTGATCCTGACATGATGCAATGTATGGGTGTTTTCTGATAATATGCTGCCAATTCTTGCTAGTCAGTCTAATTTCTCTTTTAGTTTTATCAATTACTTCAAATATTATGTTCATTCAAGAAAAAAAAGTATTGCGGCGATATAAATCTTGCTTAT
>CAYNKB010000019.1:0-1531 GCA_964397725.1 Candidatus Woesearchaeota archaeon
ATCAGGATGAGCATCATTCAAGAAGCCTTGCCTTTTAAGGCAAGGAGCAGTCACTCTTTTCGGCAAGGTTATTTTTATCTACTAATTCTTTAAGAAACCTTTAAACATCAAAATCTTTCAGATTTTGTGGCTCTAAAAAACTTTCAGTTTTTGGAGACCAGAAAAGCCCTGCTTTTCTTGGCTTAAAAGTTGTTAATCAATAACACAACTTTTAAAAACTCTTTTTTGCAGTTATTTTCATGTTAAAGCACAAGAAATCAAGAGACAAAGGAAAGTTCTCATTCACAAGATACTTCCAGATTCTAAAGCCGGGGGACGCAGTTGCAGTAGTCCGGGAGCTTGGGCTCACTTTCGGCTACTCAAAAAGGCTTCAAGGACGTACAGGAAGAGTTTTGGAAAAGCGCGGTTCAGCATACCACGTTGAAATCAAAGATTTAAACAAGCCTAAAAGATATATGATTCATCCAGTTCATTTGAAGAAAATACAGGAGATAAAATGATAATCTTGGATAAAAAGCCATTGTCAATTTCAGAGGTAAAATCTCAGGTTTCAAACCTTGAGGAAAAAAAGGCTCTTGAAGATTATTTGAAAAGATTCGGAAATTTAAAGAAAGACAAGGCTGAAAAGCTAGCCGAAGACCTTCGCAGCCTTAATAATCCAAAGATAAAGGAAGACGACATCGTAAAAGTTATAGACTTTCTTCCGACGCAATCTGAGGAGGTAAATAAAATATTCACTGATGTGAGTTTATCAGAAGATGAATCAAATAAAATTATTGAAATCGTTGGCAAATACTGAACATGACAGACAAAGAAGAATATGCAATAGTCTTAGATTACCTGCCGTACGGGTATCCAATAGAGAGGAATACGGGTCCGATAGCCCAGGCTATAGGAATTAAAACTTTTGCATTGCTTGAGTTAGTTCCAAGGCGTGGCTTGGTTCTTGAAACAAAGGAAAAAGTTTATATAGGTCCGGAAAAGAGAGATAAGATATACTTCATCAGAGGTAAGCTTCCTAAGGAGAAGCTTACAGAGACTGCGAAGATCCAACTACAGGAGTACATAGAACAAGCGGTTGCGGAGCAGGAGAAAGCATACATTGATTTCTTCAACAACGCACAGGCGATTAATACCCGTCTGCACCAGTTCGAATTGCTTCCTGGGTTTGGAAAAAAACACACAAAGGAAATGATTGAAGCAAGAAAAGAAAAGCCCTTTGAATCCTTTGAGGACATAAAAGCAAGGGTTAAAAGCATCCCGGATCCGAAGAAAGCCGTCGAGAAAAGGCTTATTGAGGAGCTGACAGAAAGGCAGAGATTTAACCTTTTCATTAAAAATTAAGAATGGCAGAAAAAAATCAGCAGAAAACGGAGAAAAACCAGCCCAAAGAAGAAAAGAAAAAGGCAGGCAGGCCTGAAGAAAGAGAATCCGAAGTTCTGATAAGAATTTTCGGGCACGACCTTCCTGGCTCAAGAAATATTTTTGCCAAGTCGCCTAACTTTATGGACGGCATTTTTAATATAAAAAT
>CAYNKB010000019.1:1541-12701 GCA_964397725.1 Candidatus Woesearchaeota archaeon
AAGAAATATTTTTGCAGGATTGACTTACATAAAAGGCGTTTCTTGGACAATATCAAATGCGATATGCGTCCAGACTAAAACTCCTCGTAATAAAAGAATTGCCGAATTGTCAAGGCAGGAGATAGAAAAAATAGAATCCGCCCTGAAGAATTTGAAACTGCCTGATTTTCTTAAGAACAGGCGCTCTGATATAGAATCCGGAGAAACTTCTCATCTTTACACGACAGACCTTGACTTCAAGAAGGAATTTGACATAAAGCGGCTGAGAAAGATAAAGTCATACCGCGGAGCAAGGCATGCAGTAAAGCTTCCTTCAAGAGGACAGAGAACAAGATCGCACTTCCGTCACAAGGGCGCTGTAGCCGTAGGAGTTAAAAAGAAAGCAGCATGATAAGAAAAAAGAAACTTTTCAGCCGTCCGAAAAAGCCCTTTGAGAGCTCAAGAATTCAAAATGAAAATGTTCTTGTCAAGCAATACGGCTTGAAAAATAAAAAGGAAATATGGAGAACAATTGCCAAAGTCAGCTACTTCAGAAGGAGAGCAATGGAGCTGGCAAAAAGACCTCTTGAAGAGCAGGAAGTCTTGTTCACAAAACTGAAAAATTTAGGATTAAAAGTTAACGGCACAGCAGACGTATTAGGATTAAAAGTTGAGGACTTCTTGGAAAGAAGGCTTCCGACAATTGTTGCCAAGAAAAAATTATCATCAACTGTAAGATCTGCAAGGCAGATGGTAGTTCATAAAAAGATACTTATCAATGGAAAAGTTGTAAATTCTCCGAGCTACATAGTTTCCCTGTCAGATGAAAGCAATGTCTCAGTAAAATTTAAAAAGAAAGTTAAAAAAGCTCAAGCTGAAGTCAAGGAATCTTCATCAGAAATTCCGCAGGAAAATCCAGAAGTTGAAAAAGAAATGGAGGTTAAGGAATAATGGTAAAGAAAATAAAAGAAGAAATAAAAGATAAAGAAAAAGTTAAGGATGAGGAAGAGCAGCCGCAGGCTCATGAAATAGAAGAGCTTGATTCTGAAGAAACAGAAAAAGAAAGAAGAAAAGATGAGAAGATAGGAATAGCTTATATATTCACATCAGGAAACAACACAATAGTTCACATAACTGACTTGGCTGGAAATACAATTTCAAGAATTTCCGGCGGTATGGTTACAAAGCACTCCAGATTGAAATCAAATCCAACTATTGCAATGTTTGTTGCAAAAAGGGCAGCTGAAAGAGCAAAGGATTTAGGTATAACTGCGCTTTATGTTAGAATGAGGGGACAAACAACTCTTGGCACTCTTGGTCCTGGGGCACATTCAGCTGTAAAAAGCCTTGGAAAAGAAGGGTTTAGAATAATCTCAATTTTAGATTCAACCCGCTTCCCTAGAGGCGGTCCTAAGAAAAAAGGCGGACGTCGTGGGCGTCGTGTTTAAAGAAGAGTATAATCCTGTGCTTTTTTCATATCTTTAATACCATAGACTCCGACTCTAGCATACCCTCCTCTTTTTAATTCCCTTTCTCCAATTTTTTCTACTATTCCTAAGTTTATCAGGGGATTCTTTATATTGGGATGTCCTTTGAGATGAGCCCTGATAGTTGTTTGCTTAACAAGTAATTCTTTTGCCAGTTCATCCATAGTTTTTGGATTTTGTAAAAGTGATTTAACTATCAATTTTCTGGTTTCTCCATGTTTTCGTTGATTCCAAGATTTTGTTTGCCTCGCATAAAGAAAATCTAAATTATCTTGCTTATAGTAGATAGGGAGAGGAGATAAACTTTTATGCAGATCCTTAAAGCTTGAGGCACTAAAACTTATTTTCCAAACACTTGAATTATATTTCCAATTATCTTTTATTCCAAAATTAATCTTTCTTGTTCTATTTGTAACTTTTGCTAGTTTATAATAAGGATTAATTATTTCATAGATATCATTTACAAGTTCTTTGTTTGACAATTCAGCCACTATTTTATCCTCAACATCTCCCTCATCAATAATTAGAGCCTTGACAATTTCATCAACCAAAACTTTATTGCCACTTGCTATTTTTTTTAGTTTATCAGAAAAGTATGTTTTAGTAGACTTGAAGGTTTCTATCTCTAAAATACTTTTGGCTATATATCCTAAAGTGTAGGAAAAATAAAGTTGATTTTCTTTTTCAATAAGATTAATTGGAACTTCTCCAAATGCAGATAACCTTCTCTTATGATACTCAACTAAACTTGGCTCATAAGCATAAAAGTAGCATCCTTTTTTATCCCTGTATGAACCATCAAACATTAAATGTGATGCAACATAAATTATATCTTTAAAATGGAACGGCAATTTTGGATTTTTAATAATTGTTCCATCTTCGTGAGAGCCAAGAGTATCTAAATTAGCCTCAACATCTTCTAATGAAATTCCAGCAAATTCTCTTAGTGTCTCTAACTCTTTTATAGTGAATCTTGTAAACTGAGTAAAAAGTCTTTGTGCATGCCATTTTGGACAATTTAATATTTTATAAAAGCAATTCTTGCGATAATTATTTAGTTTGCTTTGTATTTCTTTGCATAATTTATTATGAAATATATAGTTTAGGCTAATAAAAATGTCCTCCGGCAGTTGCCAATAATGAACTGCTAAATCATCACCAATTTCCATAGTATTATATAATACTATAATACTTATAAATCTTTCTTTTCGTTAAAATTGAATATAGATAACTTTGAATAAGTTATGTTTTCTCTTCTTTCAAAGTCATTCTTAGAGGGGTTTTGAGAGCTTTTAAGGGCTTTTTCAAAACCCTCTATATTTATATAATTAGAAAATACTATAATACTATGCTGAGGAAAACCACAAGTATTAAAATAGATGAAGACATTTGGAAAGAAGTTAAGAAACATTGTATAGATATAAACAAAGATATTTCAGATTATCTGGAAGAAATGATTAGAAAAGATTTAAAAAAGGCAAAATAACCTTTGTACTAAACCTTTAAAAACCATTATTTCATAATTCAAACATAATAAAATGGAAACAATAATTAACACTCCTGAAAAACTCGTCCTAAGAATGCCTGCGAATGAATCTTTGGCAAATGCAGTCCGCAGATCTCTATCAGAAGTTGCAATTCTGGCAGTTGACGAGGTTGAAATTTTCAAAAACGATTCTGCTTTATATGATGAAGTCCTTGCTCACAGAATAGGCCTGATTCCCTTAAAGACAGAAAAATCAATGTCTGAAAAGACAAAAATAGAATTTAAGCTTTCAAAGAAAGGTCCGTGCACAGTTTACGCCGAGGATCTTGAAGGTCCTGCAACAGTCTTGTATCCAAAAATACCAATAACAATCCTCGGGGAAAATCATAAATTAGAGCTGGTTGCAACAGCCACTCTCGGCATAGGCTTAGATCATGCAAAATATCTTCCCGGACTATGTTATTACCGCCACATTTTGGAAGTAAAATCTTCTAATGAAGCAGACAAAATAATTCAAAGTTCAAAATCTTTTTTGAAGCCTGAAAAGCGCGGTTCCAAGTGGCTCTGCGACCTGAGAGAAATAGACGTTGATAAAATTATTGAAAAAGATAAGGATGCAGTATCCGACACGCAGGAAATTCTTTTCGTTATAGAATCCTGGGGGCAGATGCCTGCAAAAGATATTCTTCTGAAGTCTCTTGATGCTTTATCTGAAAACCTAATTGAGTTTGAGAAGGCAATTAAGTAGGCAAAAACTTAAAAAGAAAAACCTGCTGGTTATTATGAGATGACTATTGTTGATAGAGTGAGTTTTTACAATACAATACACTATGAAAGCGTTTCTGGCGTCTTTAGTGGCTTGTGCCAAAGAGTCTTAGACTACAAGCCTAATGGACTTCCTCAAAATAAAATAGATGAAATGAGGCAAAAAGTTGAAATGGCTAGAGCAGTTTTACAGTAAAGTCCTCCCCTAGGAAATTTTGCTCAATATCTTACCTCCAGCCCAGAAAGCTGCGGAGTTGTGATGGACACAATTTATGAAGCTACAAGGACTCTCAGGCTAAAACCAGATTGCCTTGCACACTCTGCTTAATTTTGAACATAGCCTCTAATGAAGCAATATATTTAAACAAACAAATCTCTGTATCTAAATGGGAACAAAAATCTTTTCAATTGCTTTCTTGGTTATAATTTTAATGCTATTATCTGTTGTATCTGTTTCAGCCATCACAGCAAAGCCGTCAGCCTGTTCTGGAAATTGGATTTCCTGCTTTAATGCTTTTACAAACAACGGGAAGAGTGCCTATACTACAGCAAAGAGCACATTAAACAAAACAATAGTGTTTGAAGGTTACAACTTGGAAATTTCAGATGGCAAGCCAAAAAGTCTTAGAATAAGGACAGACTTTTTTGCAAGCAAGCCAAAGACATATATTAGTGTAAAAGTAAGCGGGGACGGAGGAGTTACATACGGCCCAGAGCACAAAATAAGAGGGACAACTTCAGAGAAAAGATATTGGATAGATATAACAAACGATTTTCCATGGACTTCCTCTAACTTGGAAAAAGGAAAATTCAAGGTTTCTGTAACATGCTTCACGCTTAGTGCAAAATCAAAATGCAGTCTGGAGTGGATTCCTGTTAAAATGGATGTGGAAACTTTTGACTTTTCTGTTAAGTTAAATCAAACAAAGCTATCTATTGTGCAGGGGCAGGATGCAAAGATTCTTGTAAATATATTAAGTATAGGTGGCATCTCAGCTCCTGTTCAGCTTTCCACAACAGGATGCCCTTCAGGAGTCTGCTCTCTCTCCCCTTCATCAGGCTCTCCGGCATTCAGCTCAATATTAAACATAAAAACAACTTCGTCCACTCCAACAGGAGAGTACAATGTGCAGGTTAAAGCGTCAGGAGACGGAAAAATAAGAAGCGCGGCGTTTATTCTGAATGTTCTTCCCGAAACTCCGGATCCGGACGATTTTTGCAAGCCTCTGAAATCTAATAATGGTTTTGACAACAAAATTAATCTTGTTTTTGTTCCTTCGGGATTCAATGGAGATATGAATTTATTCAAGCAAAAAGCTCAGGAAGCCTGGAATTCAATGCAGGATTATGAGCCATATACGGAATCTATTGATACTCTCAATGCTTTTTATGTTTCAAAGGAAGATGGAAGTTATTGCAATCTGAACTGCCAGGGAATTCCAAGATTGCTTTGTTGCGATACCGATATAGCGAGGTCCCTTTCATCAGAATGTACTTCATCATCCAGACAAACTATAGTTTTGCATAACGATCCCGCTTATGGGGGAGCTGGATATAGAGAAAATGATATGGCTACGGCAACAACTCATTCTCTATCCTCGCAAATAGTCACTCACGAACTAGGCCACAGCATATTCAATCTAGGAGATGAATATGACAACTCGTATTCAAATCCGGATAACTCCGCCAACTGCGACGTTAACTTGTGTTCCAAATGGAATTCAATGTTGGGATACAAAGGTGTTGACTGCTCCTCAAACAGCTGTAAAGGTGGCAATTATTACGCCAGCGAAACAACTATTATGAGATACTTTGGATTCGGATTTGAGGAAGTAAATTTAAGAGCTACCTGCTGCGTGTACTATCAGGAAACCGGCTCGTTTCCCCAGTACTGCCCTCAATTCGCCCAATTCTCCTTAAATGGAAATCTTGCCCAGTATTGCTCTTCCCAATTTTCTCTGGCTCCAACAACTGTTCAGATGGAAGCTCCTTTTGAATATTCTTTGGTTAAGGGGAAAGATGGAGCATGGAAAATTAATTCTATCTCCAAATTAAAGCCAGGAAAGTATCCTATTTCTCAAACAGGAGCAATAGATACAGGAGTAAAATTAGAAGTAACTTCAGCGTCAGGAAGAAAGAGATTATATTTCAATGATAATATTGATGTGGAATATCCGGAAGAGAAGGGAAAGATGGGTGGGTATGCAAAAGTTCCAAGGAAATCTATATCTTTCGTGATAGATCATGCTGAAAAAGAGCCCCAAAGAATAATAGCCAATGGAAAGACTGCATATGTCAAGCCAAATCCACTTGTATAGCAACTGACTTAATAAATTGAGCAGTTTGTCAGTTGATATATTCGGGGAACATAAAAGCAATGTTTAATTATTTATGTTCTCCGTTATGCCGAATTGAAATTGGTTACAGGGATGGAATTTTTGATCAATAAATCCCCGCACATTTTATATTTACCAAGGTTTTTATTAAGTTCACAGCCAATATATTCATTATTTTCTCCATATTTCATCAAAACAACTTTATCATCAACCAAATAAAAATCCTTAACATCAATATTAAGTTTATCAAAATTCTCTTTAGTTATAATTCGTATGTCAATACCATATTTAACTCTCTGTTTAAAAATATACAATTCTGATTTAGTATACTCATTTAAAGGAAATTTAACCAGTCTAACCCAAAAAAATTTAACGCCTTCTTTAAATTTTTTACTGATAAATTCATGCCATTCTTTCATTAAATTCATATCAACTTTCCCAGTTTCCTTCCATTGCTTTTTAATCTCATTTTCTATTTCATTGCTTCCATCAGAAAAATATTCCTGCAATGCTTCAAACCTGAATATCTCTTTCTTAGCATTATCTAGTTCTTTTCTAAAATCCATTATAATTCCAATTAATTAAATGTTATATAACTTTCCAACATCTTTAAAAATCTTTGATATTCTCTAATCTATATGCGGGGATGCCGGAGTGGTCAAACGGGTCACGTTAAGGCCGTGATAGCTTAGTGCTTGCGAAGGTTCGAATCCTTCTTCCCGCATCTTTTCCAAACCCGAACATTTATAAGAAATAGGTGTTTCTTTTTTATATGAAAAAGGAAAAGTTTAGAAATAAAAAAGTCTGGGCAGAGACGAATAAACGTGGAGTGCGTCGAGATTATTTCTATGGGCTTCTAGATGGAAAGGAAGAGCATGGGCATTTAGTAGCTAATGATACTGAAATTGTTTATGACAGAAGATTAAATGGAAATAATCTTTTACCAACAGTCTTTGGACTACCAATTGAAATATCAGAATCAGAATATTCTGGCAAAGCGGTTTTAGCTTTTGCAGAAGCTACCATAAAACCAAACGGAGAAACAGAATTCAAGTCAGGAAGTTTAAAAATTCCTCTTAGAAAGAAAGATGATAAAAAGAACTAAAAATAAGGCATGGTACAAGAGATGGTGGATTATTCTGATATATATTGTTTTTATTGTATATATGGTTGATTATATTTTTGATTTAGGAATTATTTTCGATGAGAGTGTGTATGTAAAAAGAAATTTAGAGGAAATTGGGTATGAAGTTATCAATGTTAATTATTTTCATCTTGAAGTATTAAACGAAACTTGGGCTTCAGTGGATATGAAATCTCCAGGAGATGATAAATATATAATAGAATCTCAAGCTCAGAAGGGTTTATGGACTTTGTATGAGTATTATAATGATGCAACTCATTACACAATAAGTATTATCACACCCACAAGAGAATGTTTTTATTCAGTAGATGGCAATATTTTTAGGACATTAATAGGGACTGATGATAATACTCCTCTATTTGATTACTTAAACTCTCAGATAGAAAAACCAACCGAGGAGTGTTATTCAGATTAAATGCTCTACTTCGTAAATAATTCTATTCCATCATCAAGAACTTGTTAATATAATTCATAATTTTATCTCTATGCGCCGAATTAATAGAAACCTCTTCTCCGTAGCTTGTCGGCTTGCTTAACAGAATTCCTTCTTTCTTTAATTCTTTTGCCATGTCTTTTACTCTTCCTCTAATCTCCGGAGGAAATCCCTTTGGTAAATTGTCAATAGATGTATGACTATGGTGAAACTTTCCCATACGAGTCATTTTGTGCAGCACCTTTCCCTTTATCTCATCATCAGTCCACATGTCTATATTAATAGACTTTGAACAGTTAAGTTTATATACTTTTCTAATGATGAATTTGAATAATTTAAATAGTTTAAATTAAAGAAAAATTCAAAATGGAAAGATCACTACTCATAAAATTTTTAGGAGAAAATCCAGTATTTAAGATAATTGACTTTCTAATTGAAAACAAAGGAACTGATTTAAGCAAGAAAGACATAATTGAAGGAGCTGGAATTTCAAAGGCGACTCTCTTCAATCACTGGGAGCAAATAGAGGCGCAGGGAATTGTAATGGTAACAAGAAAATTCGGAAAAACAAAGCTATATACTTTAAATTCAAAGAATCCAATTGTAAAAAAACTTTTAGAACTTGAGAGCCTGCTTATATCAAGAGTATTAGATAATGATAGAACTGTTAATGTCTCGGCATAGATATTTTCTTCCCGCATAACTTAAAATGAAAAGCCCAAAAACAGTAATATATTCAGTAATAGCATTAATTTGTATAGTTCTTATGTTTGCAATAGACTGGCTCTTCATCATACCAGCAGTTTTTCTATCTTATTTGGGCTGGAAAGAACTTTTAACATAAAATGTCATTAATAAATAAAATAAAGGAATTTTTTAAAGGCAAAGAAGAAAAATCATTAGATGTTCCTATAAAAGAGATTTCATTAGAGGAAGTTCCTTTAAAATTAGAAGAAGAAAGCAAAGAAATAACAACCAGCAAGAAGCAATTGAAGGAAAGATTATACAATAATATAAAAGATTTTGAATTAAAAATAGATGATGTCATACTTTCTCTGGAAGAAATAGATATCTCAGAAAAAAAGGAGCATGATAAGATAAAACTTGTTGTAAATGAAAATTTAAATCAATATATAACTTATTTAAAAAGAACTATAGAAAATTTAAAAAAGATAGACCTCTCAGATCCAGAAAAAATTATACATAAAATTTCTGGTATTTTAAATGAATTTAGGAGACTTTCTCATATGCCTTTCGAAAAGGCTACCATATTAGTTGGAGAGAAATTAGGCAATGCCAAAATTACAGTAAACTCATTCATAAAAGAAATAAATTCTGTATTTGAGGAGAATAAAAAATTGTTTGAAAAAGATAAATTATTTAAAAAAATAAATATTTTAATGAATGAATTAAAAAATAGAAAATATCTTTTTGAAGAAATAGATTTAGAATTAAAAGAACTGCATAATAAAATGGAAGGCAAAAAGGCAGAATGCTCTTCAATAAAATATAAAATTTCAAAAATAAGGCAAAGTGAGCAATTTAATAAAGACAATATAGAAAAAGAAAATAATAAAGAATATATAGAAGAATTGTATAGGAAAATTAATTCTATAAAAAATGAGATAAATTTAAAAGAGTTATCTAAAAAGCTCCATGAAGATAAAAAGAAATATAAATTAATAATGAATTACATTGCAGATTTTAAGAAAGCCATTAAAGAGGATAAAGAACTTCAAATAATAGAGATTCTAAAATCAGAAATTTCCGAACAAACAGCACAAGGACTCTTTGATTTGCAAGAAATTCAGCAAAGAGTAATAGAATTAGAAAATCCTCTCTTTGCAAAAACAGACTATGAAATATCCTCATTAGAGAAAGAATTGAGTAAATTAGATGCCAACATAAATGATATAGAATCTAATATAGCTCGGGAATTAAAAAAGAAAGAAAAACTGCATATTAAAATAGATGACATAAATTCTGAAATTCTGGAAAATTCTAAGAGTTTTTAAATTTTTTTCAAGCCACATATTTTTATAAACACCAAATCTATAAATTAGTATGCTAGTTGGGTCAATGCTAAAATATTCATTGCTGGGCGATCCAACAGAATTTAAACTTTCAGATCCACGATTAACTTTATTAGCTTCTTGTTCTGCCACTACATTTGACTTTGCGTCTTGGGGAAGCATAGATAAGAGTTATGATGGATATGATTCAATATCTATTCTTTCCTCTTTAATGCAGACTGCCATTTCAGAAGATAGATTGAGCCTTCACGAAACTATACCATATTTGTATAAACCAATCTTAAAGTTATTTGAAGGGATTATTCCCTCAGCGATAGGATCAATCAAAAACTACGTGGGTTCATTTAGTTTTTATGATATGCCTTTTGAAGAATTTCGTTATAGATTTTCTCTGGCTGCACAGGAAATGAGTCACGCAAGAGACCTTCCTAAAAGTAGGTTAGAAGTAATGTCAAAGCTCTGCAGAGGGATAGCCCAGGCTTCAGAAGAATACCAAGAGGATATGAGTGATTATGGGAGATTATCTGGATAGTTATTTATTGCATTCATTGTCATTATTCCCCTCGTGCTTGGATATCTTTTATCTGCATAACTTTTTAAACTCAAGTTTTATAAAATTTTATGGCCAACATATGCGTATTTTGTGCATCAAGCAATTCTGTTAATGGAGAATATGCTCTAGCAGCCCGGGAAACAGGAGCTCTTATTGGCAGAAGAAATCATACACTTATTTATGGAGGAAGCAACCTTGGATTAATGGGGTTGGTTGCTAGATCTGTTCAAGATAATGGAGGAAAAGTTGTAGGAATTCTCCCGGAAATATTCAAGCATTTAGCTTATAGAGAAGATGAACTTGTTATCGTAGAAGATTTAAGAAAAAGAAAAAAGGTAATGGAATCTCGGTCTGATGCATTTCTTGTCCTGCCTGGAGGATTCGGGACTCTTGACGAATTGGCAGATTTGTTTGTTGAAAGACAATTAAAACTACACCAAAAGCCAGTAGCCATAATCAACACAAATAAATTTTATTCAAATTTAATGGCTCACTTTGAAAAGATGTATACTGAAGGTTTTGCTCCTCTTGATAATAGGAATATTTATTCCATGGTTAATACACCGCTGGATGCACTAGAGTTTATAGAAAATTATTCTCCGCAGCATATTGGGGAAAAACTACCAAATAATTAATAGTCACTTCTTCTCCATCTTCTTAACCTTGTCTTCCAATTCCTTAATTCTTTCATTCAGGGCTTTTTGATTTTCATTGTATCTTTTGTCCATTGAAGTCACGAAATCTCTCAAATATGAGTTAAACAATGTGCTCACTTTGCCTCCAAATAAATCCAGCTTTGTCTTCGCCTTGTCCAAAAGCTCCCTGTCAACGCTGATGTTGACTCTTATTTTCTTATCTTTCTTACTCATACACATTAGTGTGTATTATAGTATAAAAATCTTTCTCTCCAGATAGATTTAAATACCTTCAGAAAAACTTATCTT
>CAYNKB010000020.1:0-2969 GCA_964397725.1 Candidatus Woesearchaeota archaeon
ATGGCAGAAGAGCTAATAAAGATTCCAAAGATTGCAATTTACGTTGGGGTTATAGCTGTTGTTGTAACTTTCATAGCCTCTTACTTTATGTTCAGCTATCTTCCTTCTCAGCAAAAAACTTCCGACCTTGAGGAATACAAATCAGCCTTGTATGAAAGCACGCTTTGCCAGTATTCCTGCCCGTTGACATCCCAAGTTTTTCAAAATAAGACAAGAATGCTTCCTGAATCAGCCTGCGTGGAATCCTGCGCCTCCTCATTCAGAGAAAAGCAAAAGAACGGAAAATCCTTTACTAATCAGGATCTTTTAGGAGACTCCTTGGTTTCAGACATTGAAAACGTTGTCAACACATGCAGAACAGATTCAACAGACTTTGCAAAGCTGGAAACTAATGACACAAAATTCTTTGACTGCGTTTCCTCAGGCCTAACAGGCTTGAAGGGCAATTATACTTATCTGAATTAGTGTTATTTTATATCTAAATATATTTAAATGAAGTGTGTTAAATAAAATTATGCCTCAAACTGTAGCGTTACTTAAAGAATTAGGAAGATTAGGATTACTTGAAAGATTAGATGATCAAACAAGGGAGCAAGGGGTTTTAAATCATCAAATTTTAATTGATTTAGTGAGAGATAAGGAATACGAAAGAGTTCAAGGAATAGGAGACGACTTCATCCCAGACATCAATTTATACAACGCTGTTGGCGCAATCTATCCTTTATTGGACGAAGATCAAAAGGTTAATGCCCTTGATGCTCATCTGAATCAGCTTGATGGAGTTAACAATAGGTATATTACCTTAAATCATACTCCTTTTATTAGAGAGCCGTTGCTTTTGGCAGACATAACAATTGCCAGACCTCTATATTGGCCTGGATTAAATGATGAAAAGAGCTTGTGGGATGGGAAAGAAAGTTTTGCAGAATTAGAAAGAGAGATTATGGTCGAGAACGGTCTGTTTAATCCAAATAAAGTAAAGAGTGATTTTCTTGTTGCATATGCTTTAATGAGGAGAGACTTAACTTCTTTTGGAGAGGATTATGTAAAAGCCGCAAATCCCCAATTTTTAGATAGAGTAATAAAAGGTATCGTTGATTTAAGATTCAAAGGAACAAAAGATGAGCAGAAAATAAATGAGGGAAGAGCCAGACTTTATGAATTGCTTCCTCAAGCTGTTCACGATAGAATTGAACCTTTAAGGCAGGAAACTGCTCGAAATTACGTAGAAGCATCCAGAGCTTAATTTATAATATATCAATATTAATGTTATTTTAAAATAGCTAGTTGTATCAATATTTAAGCTTCTATTATCTATCCAAAATATTTAAATACTACAATATTATTTATATTATCAATAATGTATAGATGATTAATATTATTAATATCATTTATATTATAAAGAGTAAATTGAGATGAGCAAAAAAGTCTTAAGTATAACAATCGAAGAAAAAGCGCTGGCTGAATGGAAAGCATACACTGAAAAAGAATGTATAAATTCATCTCAACTAATTGAAAAGTTGATAAAAGAACATTTAAAAAAGAGGAGGGAGCATGAAAAATAATATAGTTAGAGTGATAATCTTATCTTTATTAGGTATTTTCTTAATTGGATTTTCATTTGTTTCAGCCTCTCTCATATCCGATCAAGGAACTGATGTAAAAAGCAAGTCAACAGGACAACTTCTATCATTAGGAAATATCACTATAACAATCCATGATGCTGTTTCAGGTGGAAACCTTATTTTTAATCAAACAACAAATGACGCTATCGTAAATGGATCCTGGAATTTAATGATCTCCCCAAGTCTGGAATACGGAAAGCATTACTGGAAAGACTATTTAATTAATGGGGAGGATTTGGATTTTGATGGAAACGAAAGATTGGAATTTCAATCCTCTTCTGGTTTGATAAACAACGCCTCCCTATTCAATTTTTCCTTAGTAAGCTCGTGCCCAGAAGGAAGTTCTATTAGATTAATAAATGAAAATGGAAGTGTTGGCTGTGAAACAGACACTTCTGGAGATTCGGACTTAGCAAATTATGCTCTAAAAAATCAGTCTGAAACGTTTACAGGAAATATTACAACCTCTCAAACAGGGTTCTTTGGCTGGCTCGGGAACATCACATCAAGAATAACAACTCTCTGGACTGTCAGCATAAATGCAACAGGAAACATAGAAACAAGTGAAAACGTTTCTGCAAGATATTTCAAAGGCGATGGAAGTTTGCTTACAAACCTTCCTGCCGGAACTATTGTTCCAAACTCGACAACACTTACTATATCTAATATCACTAACTTCCTGTATAACTACAACCAAACTGGCTCTTATAGCTATAACCAAAGCACCAATGTTCCTGCAAACTCTACTACTTTATCAATTTCAAATATAACCTCATTTTTATACAATTACAACCAAACAACATCTTCTTCAGGAACAATTAATTTATTCAATCAAAATCTAAACACGACAAACAATGTTACTTTCACAAATATAACAATATCTAATGATATTTACATTGGAAGTACACATGCCAATCTTTGGCTTTACAACCAAACAGGATTATACAATTACAACCAAAGCATTAATATTCCTAAAAATTCAACAACTCTTTCAATATCAAATATAACAGACTTCCTTTACAATTATAATCAGACATCTTCTGCAGGAATAACTAACATTTTCAATCAAAACTTAAATATAACAAATAATGTTACATTTGAAAGCACAAACGCCACAAGAGAAATTTATGTCGGAAACATAGCAGTCAAGCAATGGCTCTACAATCAAACATCATCTCCATTCTTCTACAACATGTCAGATGGAGGAAGTACAATAAATGGAACAACCCTGACAATTTCCAACATAACTAACTTCTTGTACAATTACAACCAAACTGCAACATTGTACTTCTACAATCAAACATCATCTCCATTCTTCTACAACATGTCAGATGGAGGAAGTAC
>CAYNKB010000020.1:3069-11794 GCA_964397725.1 Candidatus Woesearchaeota archaeon
TGTACAATTACAACCAAACTGCAACATTGTACTTCTACAATCAAACATCATCTCCTTATTTCTATAATCAAACTCAAAATCTTTACTTTTACAACCAATCTAGTTTATTTAGTTACAATCATACCATTATCTCAAATGCTTATACAGATATAAAAGTTGGAACAGCCGATTTACATAATCATAATTCCGCTAATATAACTTCTCCAATTTGGATTAATAAAACAGGAGATACTATGACTGGAAATTTGAATATGTCTACTAACAATGTAACTTCTGTTAATTGTATAGTTTTCAATAGCGGAGGAAGAATATGTTCAGCTTAAAATGAAAAAAATTATCATATTATCAATATTTTTATTAGTTGCTTTAAGTAGTTATGCAACTGCTGCTTTTAATCCAACTTTAATTACGACTTATCAAGATGTTGCTCCAGCTGATAGCATTGAGGGTGCTCGTGGTATGCAAGTAGATGCTACACGAAAGATTGCTTATATTTCTGCGACTACTGATGATTCATTGACTGCTATAAATTTTTCTAACTCTAGTAGTTTTTCTGTATATGGTTCAGTTAATGATGCTGCACCCATAGGTTCTGTTGATGGTATCTGGTTTGGTACACTTGATTCTAATAATATTTTTTATGCTCCTTCAGGTACTGATAGTACTACTGCTTGGTATAATGTTACTGCGGGAACTTTTGTATTTATGAACGATACTGCTGCTGATACTGCTGGTGCTGGTAGCCAGCAAGGAGAAAATGATGTAGCAATTGTGAACACTGCTACTAAAAAATGGTTAATTACAGGTGGTTTGACTGATGATACTGTTTCATCCTTTGATGTTACTAATCCATGGGTTAGACCTGCTGTTACTAATTCTTTTAATGATGCTTCTGGTGCGTGTAGTGTTGATGGTATGTATGACATGTATAATATTCCTGGAACCACTTATTTTCTTGCTGCCGCAACTGTTGATAGTTATATTACTCTTTTGAATGTTTCTGACGCTGGAGCTATAGCATGTATAGGTTCAGGATATACTGATACTGCTGATGCTGGAAGTATAGAGGGAATTCAATATATGTATTATGATACTGCTGCTGGATATGTTTATACCACTTCTCCAACTGATGGTTATTTAACTATATTAACTGACGTTGCTGGTGGAACACCTACATTAGTCGGTTCTGTTGGAGGAATGACTACTCCAGTATCAGTGTCAAATGTTTACACTACTGGCTCTGAAAAGTATGTTTTTGTAGGTTCATCAACTGCAGCACAAAATATTACAATTATAAATGTTACTGACCCTGCTAATCCAGCAATTCTTAGTGTGTTTAGTGAAACATCAGGAACTTGTGTTTACAATGGAGTATATAGCTTATTTGTTGATGGCGACTATTTATATGCGTCTTCTGGTGTTGATGGTTGTTTTTATTCAATATCTTTATTTTCAGTAGATACCTGTACCTGCCCTGGAAGTGGAAACAACTGGGAAATAAATATGGCAGATTCATGCAGCATAGTTGATACTTGCAATTTAGGAGCAGGGAACATAACATTTATTGGAACAGGAACAACTACTTTTAATGCTGCTATCTCTTCCAAGAATCTAGAATATCCTGTAACAGATCAGACATTATTCATTGGTTCTAATACTATAATTACGGTAGGGTAAAATGAAAAGGATAAATATTTTAATAATTATGTATATGATTTTTCTACTTCAATTTGCTTCAGCGTTAACTGGAGAATCAGATAGTTACTCCGTCAGCAATTTTGGCTCTGGTTTGGGGTCTTCAGAAGCAAGCTCAGACAATTTGGAGGCAAACACCTTACTTTTATCAGAATCTGGAACGCGAAGCGCTGAAAGCTCTCAATTTACTACAAATGTTGGCTTTTTTCCAAATACCACTTATCAAACCACAGTCTCTATCTCTTCATATTCCATATCCCCAAGTTCCGCAACAGTAGGATCCACAATAGGATTGTACATTTCAGCATTAAATTTTGATACAGTCTGGGCAAAAATAACCTCTCCAAACTCTCAAGAGCAAACATTAAATCTTATTAATGGACAAACCATTAATTATGTTCCAAGCCCTTCAGTTGTAGGAAATTATCAAGTAATCTTTTATGCAAATAGTACTTCCGGCTCAATTGCAAGCGTTGTAAGTTCCTTTGCCCTAACAGAAGCTTCTTCGTCCTCCTCATCCTCTAGTTCAGGAAGTGGCGGTGGAGGCGGCGGTGGAACTACAACAATAATTGAAAAATGCACATATAATTGGGATTGCACCCCTTGGAGCGTTTGTTCAGATGGAAAACAAACAAGAGAGTGCAAAAATATAGGAACATGTAGCGGAACAGAAAGCAAGCCAATAGAAGAAATGTCATGTTCTGAAGCATTATTTGATATAGCCTTAAAATTAGAAAACATAGAACTTACGAAAAATAAAACCCTAAAGTTCAGCATAGACTTAACAGAAAAGATAGGTGTGGAGAAAATCGATGCACATATTAAATATTCAATTATAAACAAAGAAGGCTATGAGATTTTCAGCCAAATAGAAACAAAAGCAATACAAGAAAATTTATCTTATCAAAAAGATATAGAAGAAATAAAATTAGTAGATGGAGAGTACATATTAAGAGTAGACATTATTTATGGTAATTTACAAAGAGCCTTTGCAGAACAAAGCTTTAAGGTTAAGGGGGGAGAACTAGAAACTATATCTAAATTTAATATAGCTGATTTTATTAAAGGAGTTAATTATTCCACTATCTCATTGATTCTTTTAAGTATTCTCTTCTCAGGAATGGGTTTCTTATTTATATTTAGAAAGGGCAGTAGAAGATATCTTAAATTTGGATTTATTCCTTTACTAGGCATCGTAATTTTAATACTCACATTCAAAACACAGGACTTAACTGGAAGAGCAGCATTTGATATTTTATCATCAAGTAAAAAGATTTTGTTAATCCCATTCTTAATTATATTATCAATAGTCTTGTTTATTCTTTTCTTAAATAAATTAACAATAGCTTATGAAAAGATTGCTAATTTATTTTCCAAAAAGAAGCATCCCAAGAATAGTATTAAAGGATTAGTCAATAGAAAAGTTTATTCAGAAAACGGCCACTATATAGGCAAAGTAGATGATGTTATATTAGGAGAAAACGGAATAGAAAAACTAAAGGTAAAGATAGGTAAGAAGCATAAATCGAAATTCCATGGTTTGCTGATTCCTTATAATCATGTTAAGAGTGCAGGAGAGATAGTAATAGTAGATGATGATATTCATCACGCCTTTTCTCAATAAAAATCAAAAAGTCCTTTTCGTTTTGTTTGAGGACTTTTGGATGTTCAAGGAACGCTGTCAAGTTCCTTGACATAATATCTTACAAATTATCTATTCTAATGTTATTTTATAATAGTAACAATAACAAGATTTAAATATCCCTTTTCTGCCCTCTTTTTATGTTTAATTTCATATCAGGCATAAAGAACTGCCTTGTAGGAAGAAAGGAGAAAGTTCCATTTAGAACTATGGAATTTACACCAAGAGAGAAAGTAAGGAGTTTTTCTGAAAGTGTAAATTACAATCCAAGAAATATACCCTCTCATTTTCCAAGAAATGTAGACTTATACACAAAAATTGCGCTGGATTTAACTTTAGATTCAGGAGTTTTAGAAAGAAATTTGGACAAATTAAGTTATGTTCAATCTCAAATTAATAGTCAAAAAGATATAAGATATCTTGCAAAAGCGCTTGAAGAGAAAGCAGATATTATAGCTTCTACTTTTGGATGGAGCTACAAGAATAATCCAAGCAATAAAGAATATCAGGAATTCATGAATTTAGCAAGCCAATTTAGAAGCCTTGCAAATAATTTCTCAAGCAGAGTAATAAAGACAAAGCCAGTACGCCGTTATAGAAGCTATCATGATCTTGTAGATGCAGTCCTAGTTAAATAATTTCCTATAATTCTCCTCTATCTGCTTCTCAACATCCTTTATCCTCTTTCCTCGAATTTCAGATATCTTCTCATAACTAACAATAACATTTGCAGGCTCGTTCTTCTTTTCTTTATCAGGATGCATAAATGGAGAGTCTGTCTCGCACAAAAGCTGCTTTATCGGAATTTCCTTTGCCATTTTTTGAAATTGCTCGGCGTGCTTGACGCAGGTGGGAATAGTTAGAGTCCATCCGTTTTCAATTATTTTCTTTACAAGCCCGTATTTTCCGGAAAAGCAGTGCATCACCACTTTATTTGCCCTTTCATCCTCAAGGATTCTAATGCACTCTTCCTCTGCCTTTCTTGAATGCACGATGATTGGCTTGTCCAATTCCTTTGCAAGTTTGATAAATTTCCTAAAAGTTTTTTCCTGCCTTTCTTCCTCCTTCCCCCACTTGAAGTCCATGCCCACCTCTCCTATTGCTGTTATTTTTTTTCTGTTTTTTCTTATAAATTCAATTTCATTGTCTATTTCCTTATCGGTTAATTTCAAAGCATCAATAGGATAAATTCCAAGTGCGGCTCTGACTTCTTTATGCTTTTCTGCTAATTCCAAAGAAACTCTGTTTGTCTTGACATCAACACCATTTGTTAAGATTATTCCAACTCTCTTTTCTTTTGCTCTCTGGATTATTTTATCTCTGTCTTTAAGCAAATCTAAATGGCAATGAACATCAATAAACATTATATTAATTAAAATCAGATATATAAAAACCTAAGCAAGTCTTGTCCTAAAAAAATAACTTCTGTTTGGATTTTCTTTTGCCCAAGATATAATTTGCCTCAGCATATTAGCTCTTATAAGGCTATCTTTTTCCAAGTCTCCTTCTTCTCTTAAAGTGTAAGGCCTTCCATTTAATTCAGCTCTTTCGCCTCTTCCCTGAAAAATGCCCTTAAAAAAATCTCTGATAGTTCCTGCAGGAGTTGCGCTGATATAATGTCCGCTTATCATTTATATAAATAATAATTGTATTATAAAAATATTCTCACAAACTATTTTCATTTGTCTAAAGTGGTAAGATGACTTTAAATAAAATTCATCCTTCTCCGCTTGGGGAAAAAGATGATAAAAAGAGGTGTTTTCTATTCACTTCTTTTTGATTTGAATTTCATCTTGCATAGTAGATACACTACATTATAGTCTAAACTATACTTCTTACTATCATATTCTTTATATATGAAATCTCAGGTTGTATAAAAATGATAACAAAGAGATTAGTGTTTTCTTTAATCGTCCTTTCAATTGTTCTTAGTTCAGTTTATTTTGCTTCTGCTTTAACGGCAACAGTCGGAAACGCAAAAATGGTTTTAAGGATGGAAGTAGGAGAGACATTAGAGCGCTCAATTTTAGTGAGAAACGTTAATGACGTCCCTGTTACGATAGAGCTTTCTGTGGGAGGAGAGCTTGCTGACGGAATAGACTTGAATGAAGATTCTTTTCCTTTGTCCCCCGGAGAGGAAAAAAAGGCTTACTTCACCGTATCTCCTGAAGAAGACGCAACAACAACTTCAAGGATAAACATCAAGTTCATCCCAGAAGAGGGAAACGCAGTCGGATTTTCTTCAACAATAATAGTAATCGCGGGCGAGGGAGGAGAGCCGACACCTATTGAAGATAATACAGATGAAGATTCAAGCACAGAGGATAACACAAGCGATGTTCAAGTTCCTGTAAATCAAGCTCAAAATGATAAGAAAACAACTTCAGGAATTAAAATAGGCACAAGCTCAACTCCCATATCACAATCAAGCAGTTCGTTTTCATTGACTCCTCCATTGATTTTGGGCTCTTCAACAATATTATTAGCCGTAATTTTACTAGGATTATTAATATATTCAACTAAAGTAAAAAAGGAAGTCAAAAGGGGCAGAGGGAGAAAGAGTGCGTAAAGTCTTTTTTGCATTGGCAATAGCTCTTTTCATATTGCCTTTGGCAAGCGCATCCGACTTTGCCTATGTAGTTAAGAATAATCTTGGTGTTGATAATTTCTTATTGCAGGAAGTCCACAACTTAGGATTTACAACAGACACAATATTAGAATCCCAAGTTTCCAGCACAGATTTTTCGCAATATAGGCTTATAATTGTTGGAAATTCTAATCTCGAGAATCCAACAAATGTTCCGGTAGACAAAAATAGAGCCATTATACTGGATTCTCACGACTATTACAAAGCCTCCTCAACAGACTATCAGTTAGGATGGAGCGCAGGAGCCGTTTCAGCAACAGGAAATCTAAATCTTAAAGTCGTAAATCCAACTCATCCAATAGCACAATCAATTCCATTTGAATTTAGGAGCTATAATTTCCTAACTCAAGCTCAGACTTACAAGTTAAGCTCAGGATATGCAAAACCAACAGGTGCGGTAACTATAGTCTCTATGGAATCTCTTTCTACAGATTCTGTTGTTGCCATCGTTTCCCCTGGAGCAAGGTTCCTTAACGGAAAGACAGCCCAGCAAAGAAACGTTTTCTTTGGGCTTCCTGAAGCACAGCACTGGACTCCAACGACAAAGAAATTATTTGCAAACTCCATAAATTGGGTGTTATTTGGAGAAGACTTTGACAAGGACGGCTTCAAGTCTGATGTTGATTGTAACGATAAGGATTCAAGTGTATTCCCCGGAGCCGATGAAATTCCATACGATTCAATAGACCAGGATTGCGACGGCTCCGACTTGGACGACTGGGATGAAGACGGATTTTCTTCAACCCTAGTTGGAGGATTGGACTGCGATGACTTTGATGAATTAATAAATCCAAATAACCCTGATAAAACCTTAAATTGTATTAACGATGCTCCTGTAATAACTTCCCCTTCATCAATATCTGGAAGGGAAACAGATTTAGTTAAAATAACAGTTCTTGCTTTAGACCCAGAAGATAATACATTAACCTATTCTATTAATGACTCTAGGTTTTCACAAGAAGGAAACATATTTACTTGGCAGACAGATTATGGAATGGAAGGAACTTATAAATTTAAAATTTCGGTTTCAGACGGATTATTGACAGCAACTAAAGAAGTTCGTATTGTTCTTGCAAAGAAAAACCACCCTCCTCAATTTAACATTCTTCCAAACTTATCTTGGAATGAGGACACAAGCGCAACATTAAATCTATCTGATTACTTCTCAGACTTGGATGGAGATTCTTTAATTTACGGAATTGGAAGCACATCTGACGATCAGAACATTGTAGTTTCCTCTCCCTCTCAGGGAGTATTTGTTTTCACACAGCCTGCAAACTGGCACGGCGAGGACTATATTTCTTTCTGGGCAACAGACTTAAAAGATACAACCCCTTCAAACACAATAAATCTTACAGTAGTTTCTGTAAACGATGCTCCTATAAAAATCAAGCCAATAGAGAACGTAACTTGGAATGAGGACACTCTTCCAAACACTCTTGATTTGACAGAGTATTTTTCCGACATTGATTCAGACTTAGTTTACTCAGTTTCAGGAAACACTAACATCCAAGTTTCTCTTGCTAGTCCAACAGTCAGCTTCTCAACGCTAAAAGACTGGTTTGGAAACGAATCCGTCGTTTTCAGCGTTTCAGACGGAGAATTTAACATTGATTCCAATATTGTATTGCTCCAAGTTCTTGAAATGGGGGAGCCTCCTGAACTCTCTCCTCTTGACTGCCAGACAGACTTGCTTGAAGACAATGAATACTCTTGTGTTTTAGAAGCTTCAGATTTCGAAAATGATACAATTGTTTTCTCCTCATCTGAAGAAACAAATCTAGACTGCGAAATTTTGGGAAACGTCCTGACATACAAGTCCTCGCTTAACTATAACGGCTTGGCTTCCTGTAAAATCCTAGCATCTGACAATGACGGCTCAGACTCAAAAACCCTCGAAGTCAATGTAACTGCCGTAAACGACTCGCCTCAAATAAATTCATTCTCTCCTTCTGAATTAATAATAAATCTTCCAGTTGGAGTTTCAAAGCAATTTAAAATAAATTCCTCAGATGTAGACAGCCCGATGAACATTTCTTGGCAGTTGAATAGCGCTCCTGCTTCAGGCACAGATTCATACACATTTTCCCAACCTGTAGGAGGCTATGCGTTAATGGCTCTAATTTCAGACGGAGAATTTCAGGCATCCCAAGTTTGGACAATAATTGTGGGGCCAATTTCTGACTTCACCTGCTCACAAGTCTCAGGATTTGTCTGTTCGGAAACGCAAGTCTGTACAGGCTCATTGTTAGGGGTTAAAGACACAAGTTCCTGCTGTTCAGTCGCCTGCACAAAAGCCCCTCCAACTTTCAGGGATGCAAATGCCTGTGACATCAAAGAGTCTTCAATAAAGGTAGATATAAAAGATCCAAATTCAGATAAAAAAATTGAGGCTGGGGATTTAATCACAATAAGAGCAGACATAGAGAATAATTTTGAAGACGACCAAAAGTTTGATGTTGAAGCCCACTTGTACAATCTTGATGAGGACACTTCAGTAGAAGAAATCACAGATACACTTTCCATAAACTCCGGAGATAAGAAAACTATATCTTTTGATTTGAGAATTCCGGATGATATAGATGTGGACGCAAAATTTGCAATATTTGTAAAAGCAGAAGATTCAGCATGCAATCAGGATTATATAGAGTTAACAGAATTAAACAGAAAGCCAAATAACGTCTTTATAGACACAATAAATATTCCTTCAGAAGCCGTTTGCGGAGATATCTTGACAGCAA
>CAYNKB010000021.1:0-11644 GCA_964397725.1 Candidatus Woesearchaeota archaeon
CGTATTTCTTTTTGGAGAGGGATTCTATTTCTTCTATTATCGGCTTGAAGATTGAGGTTTGGTAGTTATCATCGAGATTGTTTAAGGCTGCTAGAGTGCGTTCAACTCCCATACCAGTGTCAACGTTCTGCTGTGAGAGGGGAAGGTAAGAGCCTTGCTTGTCTTTGTTATACTGCATGAATACATCGTTCCAGATTTCAACCCAGTTTTTATCTTCTGAATTGAATGATTTTGGGGCTTTTTTAGAGGAGCTCCAGTAAAACATTTCTGTATCAGGACCGCATGGGCCGGTAGCGCCCGCAGGACCCCACCAATTGTCCTTTTTTGGAAGAAATTGAATCCTAGTTTTTGGGATTCCTAAAGACTGCCAGATTTCTGCAGATTCAGAGTCTTTGGGAGCATCCGAATCTCCTTTGAAGCAAGATACGGCGAGATTTTCTTTAGGTATTTTTAAAACAGAGGTGAGGAATTCAAATGAAAAAGAAATAGCTTCTTTTTTGAAGTAATCTCCCAACGACCAGTTGCCAAGCATCTCAAAAAATGTATGATGGAAAGGGTCTCCAACTTCGTCTATGTCCTGCGTGCGAATACATTTTTGAACGTTAACCAGGCGCTTTGTTTTTAGGGGATGAGGCTGTCCGATGAGGTAGGGAACGAGGGGGTGCATACCAGCGGTTGTAAAAAGTACTGTGGGGTCATTTTCTGGGATGAGGGAAGAGGAAGGTATATGCTTATGAGCTTTCTTTTTAAAGAATTCTATATATTCATTTATTAAATCCTGGCGGGATTTTAGTTTTATCATTATAATATAGAGAATTCTGGTATTTATATAATATTTTGTCCAGAATTCTCTAATCGACAATTCTAAAAACTTGCCATATAACCAATAGAATTGCCAATAAGAAGAAGGGGGTTTTATAAAAATTTGTATTTGCCGATATTTTAATTGCTAAACCGAAAAGCCTTTAATCTTTGAACTTTTTAAATTAATATGGAAATAACCTTGTTTAAAAAAGAAGAAGTTTATAGATTAGAATATCATGGAGGGATGTTATGAAACTTATACTTACTTCAAGCGGACTAGAAACTCCTAAATTGAGAAAAAATTTTCTTAATATGTTGGAAAGAAGAGCAATTGAAGCCAAAGTGGTGGTTGTTTATACTGCTCAAAAGCCAGAGCATTTAATATATGTTAATAATGTTGGAAAGGAACTTGGAAAGATCGGAATATTATATCCTAATGTAACTTATCTTAATATTTCAAGCAAAAAGTCTTCTCTTTCGCTTAGAGATTATGATGTGGTATATGTTTGTGGAGGGAATTCTTTTTATATTTTAGATAGAATAAGAAAAACAGGCCTTAATAGAGCTATTAGGAGTTTTGTAAGAAATGGAGGTTTATATGTGGGCGTTAGTGCTGGAAGCATCATTGCAGGAAAAGATATAGAAATTGCTGGTTGGGGCAGTGATGGAGACCCTAATGAAATAAGCTTAAGAGATTTAAGAGGATTACATTTTACAGACATTGCAGTATTTCCCCATTATAAGACTAAATTAAAGAGAGAAGTTAAAAGTTTCAAAAAAAAAGTAAACTATCCTGTTGAAGCTATAAAAGATAAAGAAGCTATAGTCATTAAAGGCAGAAAAATTAGGAGAATAAAATGAAAGTAACTAAATTCGGACATTGCTGTTTATTAATTGAAGAAAAAGAACTAAGAATATTAACAGACCCAGGAAGCTTCTCTACAGCACAAAGTGATGTTAAAAACATTGATGTTATCTTGATTACACATGAACATGCTGATCACATTCACATACCCTCTTTAAAGAATTGTATAAAAAATAATCCTAAAGCTAGAATTATAACAAACAGAGGTGTTGCTAAGATTTTAGATGCAGAAGGAATAAAATATGAATTAGTTGAACATGGGCATAAGATAAATGTTAAAGATGTTCTTATAGAAGGATATGGTGAGAAACATGCCAATATGTATAAAACAATAACTCCTGTTGTTAATACGGGCTATTTTATTGCAAATAGACTATTTTATCCCGGAGATGCATTTTATAATCCTAAAAGGCCAGTTGATATTTTGGCTCTTCCTGTTGCTGGGCCTTGGATGAAATTATCGGAAGCAATTGATTATGCGATAGAAATTCATCCTAAATTTATTTTTCCAGTGCATGAAGGTATTTTAAAAAGTCCTGGCAGTGTTCATAGAATACCTAATGATATCCTTAATCCGATGGGGATTAAATTTATTATTTTAGAAGAAGGAAAAGAAACTGAATTTTAAATTTATTCCTGCAATTTCTCCAATTTGCTTCTGATATCCGCAAGCTGTTTTTCTATGGAAAATGATTCTTTGTCTGCTGATTCTTCTTTGTCAATTAGATGGGCTCTTGGAAGGCTTTTTTCAAGAATTTTTAGGTGTTCTAGGGTTTCCAATGTCTTGTTTTTTAATTCTATTTTTAGCAAGAGCTCTTTTTTTCTGTGCTCTTTGTAATTTTTAAGGATTTTTATAACATCTAACAGATTCAATTGGGATTCCAGAAGGCTTCTTTCTCCGTGCGTTCTTTCCAAAGCGTTAACTTTTATGTATTCTGTCATTCTACTTTCTCGAATATTTCTTCATTTACGCTCTTTATCTTGTCTTTGGCTGCAGTTATTTCTCTTTCCCAGGATTCTAATTCCTGCTCTTCCCTTAATTTTGTCTCCCTGATTTTTCTTAAAATGGAGTCTATTTCTTCAAGGCCTTGCTTGACATCGAAAAGAGACTTTTTTGCCGAGCGGAATTTATCTATTTTCACGAATATATCGGATTTTTTTGGAACGCTGTATTTTTCAGGCCTTATTTTTTCTATCTGGGGCGTTGGAGACCATTCTTTCATTTCAATTGTCTTGAATCTTTTGCCTTCGGAGGAAATTTCCTGAGATGGAAATTCAGGGAGACTTTCAGGTTCTGGTTCCTCTGAATGCTCTTCTACATTCACAGCATCTTTAATTGCAGATTGGGAAAATCCTTTTGATGAGAGAGAATCAGGGAATGACGGCAACTTATGCTTCTCAACTTCTAAATCATCTTCATCTTCTGTTTCGGGTGGAAGAAAACTTGTTTTTAACGGAGGAAGGTCCGGAAGTTTTGACTTGTCCTCTTTTTTATCCCAGAGCATATTTGTAAGTTTGATGATTTGTTTATATAGATTTATGTTAATCTGTCAGTGGTAACAATAATTAATTTTATTTTTTAGAAAACAGAAAGGTTTTTAATTGATTTTTTTTAAAAGACTATATGCAGATTAAACTTCTAAAGGATATTGTTGCAAATATTTCAGGAATAGGAACGGAGAAAATAGTTGACCTTCTCTACGGGAAGAAAAATGTCAACGAGTTTCTGATTGCAAAGAAATTGAATATGACTATAAATCAGACAAGGAATATATTGTATAAGCTTGCTGATGAAGGATTGGTGAGCTTTGTCAGAAAGAAGGACAGCAAGAAGGGAGGATGGTATACTTATTTTTGGACTTTGAATACATACCGCGCTCTGGAGTTTTTGAAGGAGCAGATAAGCGAACAGTTGAAAATGATCGGCGAGAATTTGGGAAAGAGGGGAAAAGAAAGATTTTATTACAGCCCGGATGCGAACATAGAATATACAGAGGATGAGGCTTTGGAGCATGATTTTATCTGCCCCGAGACAGGAGATGTAATGCAGCTCAAGGATAATTCTGATTTAATAAGAAGCTTAGAAAAGGATGCTGATGCTCTGCAGAAAGTTTTGGATGAAGTTAATTCTGAAATGGTTGTTATAGAAGAAAAGGAGAGCAAGTCTAAGGAAAGAAGATTAAAGGCGGAGGCTAAGACGAAGGAAGAAGAAAGGAAGAAGAGAAGAAAGAAACTTGCGGCGGAGAGAAAGAAGATTGCAAAAAAGAATCCTAAGAAAGTTGTGAAAAAAGTTAAGAAGAAAGTGAATAAAAAATCTAAAAATAAGTCTGCCAAGAAGAAGATATGAGTCTAAATAAAAGGAGGGCTTTTGGTTTTAAGAACATTTCAGTAGTTTGGTGGATTATAATTTTAACTTCTATAGTCTCCATTGCAGTCTTTATTTTATCAGGGGTTTATTGCGACAATGAAAAGTGCATTGTTTTTGATTATACTGCTTTAAAGCCAAGCAGCATATTAGGGGGCAATTATCTTTGGACGTTGATAACTCATATGTTTGTGCATGGAGGTTTTGGGCATTTATTCATCAATATGTTTGTTTTGTTTTCATTAGGAGGACTATGTGAAAAAATAATAGGGCAGAGAAGATTTTTGTGGTTTTATTTGATTTCAGGGATTTTTGCAGGAGCGTTAAGCGTCATTTTATCTGGATATTTTGGAGATGGGATTGGAGGGAGGATATTTGGAAGTCCGGATGTTTTTATGGTCGGAGCTTCAGGGGCAATTTTTGCTATTGCAGGGTTGTATGTTATTTTGCTTCCAAGACTTAGATTCAGCATAATATTTTTTCCTTTCTTTTCTTTGCCGGCGTATATAATGATTCCCGCGGTTTTGTTTATTTTTTGGGGGCTTAGTGCTGTATTTAACTGGCCTATTGGGAATGTTGCTCATTTTGGAGGATTTTTGGCAGGGCTGATTTATGGGATTTATTTAAAGAATAAATATCCTGGGAAAGTTAACAGACTAAGGAGAATGTTTAGATAGGTTTTAATAAACCTTTTACTTTTAAGAGAAATGAAAAAGAGAAATAATTTAAGTGTTAGAAAACAATTTAAAGAGGCTTGGAACTTTATTAAGGAGAGCAGAAGGGCGATATTTTTTATTGTGGCAATCTTCTTTTTAAGCAGTTTAATTGGATTTTTCTTTTCTGAAAGGTTTAGTTTTTTGGATGAACTTCTGAAGAATTTAGTTGATGAGACTGAAGGGTTTGGGCCTTTGGAAATGATATTCTTTATACTTCAGAATAACACGCAGACAGCTTTCTTGTCTTTGCTTCTTGGGGTCTTTTTTGGAATATTTCCTATTTTTAACGCTGTTACCAATGGAGTTGTTTTAGGATATGTTCTTGCAAAGGTGCATGGCATATCAGGGATTTCAGATTTTTGGAGGATTTTGCCGCATGGAATTTTTGAACTGGCTGCTGTCTTCATAGCTTTGGGAATGGGGGTTAGGATGGGAAATGTTCTGCTTGCGAAAGATAAAAAGAAAGAGCTGAAGAGAATGCTGTATCTTTCACTTAATGCTTTCTTTATGATTGTTCTTCCTTTATTGATTTTGGCTGCGGTGATTGAGGGTTTGTTGATATTTTTTGTTTGATTGGATGCTTAGTAGTAATAAATGTTTAAATAGAGGTTATTTGTAGGGAAAATATGGATAAAATAAAATATTCATATATTCCTCCATCAAGAGGATGGTTAGTTGTAGAGAATGATAGAGGAGAGACAAGATTTGCACGTTCACCATTTAGAGGAACTCATAGGGCTTGCTATCAAGCAATTGCAAGATGCAGAGACTTAGTTCCTGCAGATGGATTGGATTCTGCTATTTTAGTTGCGGGAGCATACGACAAAGAGAATGAAAATCACAAACAATGGCAATCAGTTAAAGCTAATTTTATAGGTAATAAGGTGCGAATGCCAAGGGGAGTCCTTTTAATTCCAGCAGGATATATAAAAGGAGACAAGAAGTTAGAAGGTGTTTTAGTTGAAAAAGACTGGCAGGCAAGAGGAATTGATGATACTCTGGTAGTTCCAGATTTATCAAATTGGAAACAAAATGACGCAGGGATTTATGTTCCAAAGGTCAAGGGCTATGAAGCAGTTTTTGTTCCATCAACAGCATATAAAGGAAAATCATTTGAAAAAGATGGTGTTGCTCATGCACATCTAACTTCAGAAGGTGCAGAAATATTTGCAAAGACAGCAAGAGATAAAGGTTTAGAACCATATAACGGGTTTGCAGATATGATGAAAGAGATTAGTTTTCCAGGAAGAAAAGTTTCGTCTTTCACTGAGGATGGCGATAGGTTGTACTTGAATGGCAGCAGCTGGAGCGGTGGAAGGTATGGTTGTGCTTTTGCGGTGTCTTCTCGCGAAGCGAGTGCGCCGAGAAATTAAAATAAATTAATTTTTCTATGATAAAAAGCCTTTGACATTAAGTTTTAAAAGTTTGATTTACAAGAATGTAAGATGGATGAAGAGGTTTCTAAGGGCATTGAAGGGGGGATAAGCAGCGGGAGCGCTGAAGAGCTTGATGACGAGATTGAGACGGAGAATACAAGGAAAGTAGAGGCGGCATTGTTTATTTCAGGAAGATACTTGACTATACCGGAGCTTATTGGCTTGACAGATGTGAATCCTATTTTGCTTAAGAAAATTTTGAAGGACTTGCAGGACAAGCATAAAGATTCAGGGATAGAGCTTGTTGAGAAGAATGGAATGTGGAAGATGGATGTTGCTTTTGAGTATGGGTATATGGTAAACAAGCTGGCTACGGGGAGCAGTGAGTTTGGAAAAGCCGAGCAGGAGACGCTTGCTATTATTGCTTATAAGCAACCAATGAAGCAGAGTGTTTTGGTAAAAATAAGAGGGAATAAGGCTTACGACCACATAAAGAGGTTTGTTGACATGGGATTGATTAACAAGAAGAGAATGGGACATACTTCAGAGCTGAGTTTAAGCGATAGCTTTTATGAATATTTCCATATGAATCTTGGAGATAAAATAGAGGATGGAGATATGAAGAATAATGAGATAAAGGGAGAAGAGTAATGGACTTTTTTACGCTGGTGTATTTGTTTATGTTTTTTTTCGGAATACTTTTTTTAATGATATTTGTGCTTCTGCATTATAGAAATTATAATTTATTATACAAAAGTCCAGAAATTAAAAAATACAGGAGCGTCAGTTTTTTAGTTCCTGCTTACAATGAAGAAGGCAGCCTGGAAAACACAATAAGGGCATTAATTGAGGTGGATTATCCAAAGGATAAAAAAGAAATAATAATAATTAATGATGGGAGCAAAGACAATACGCTTAAGATTGCCAGAAGGCTGGAGAAAGAGTTTAAGGAGGTTAAGGTTCTTGATAAGAATAATTCTGGAAAGGCGAATTCACTTAACGAGGCTCTGAAAATTGCAAAAGGGGAGCTAATTGCAGTGGTTGATGCAGATTCTTATCCAAGAAAGGATGCCTTGAAGAATATGGTCGGGCATTTTGAAGATAAGAATGTTACTGCTGTAACGTCAAGAGTCTTGGTAAAAAATAAGGACAATTTGCTTTGCAGATTTCAGGTAATGGATTATTCTATAATTGCATGGACGAGGAAATTGCTGGATTTTGTCGATTCTGTTTATGTCACAAACGGGCCTTTGAGCATTTACAGGAAGGATATTGCTAAGAAAATAGGGGGATTTGATCCTAATAATTTAACGGAAGATATTGAGATAACTTGGCACATGCTGAGCGAGGGCTATAACACAAGAATGTCTTACAATGCAATTGTTTATACGACTGTTCCTGAAGACTTAAACACATGGATTAAGCAAAGGGTGAGGTGGAATCTTGGAGGTTTGCAGACGGTGCAGAAGTATTGGAGAAGCATGTTTAAGCGCGGAGCTTTCGGATATTTTGTCGTGCCTTATGTTGCAGCGTCTTTTTTCCTAGCTATTTTGGGATTTTTGCTTGTGATAAGATATTTATGGGTAAAGGGGGCTTTTTACCTGACTGCTTTTTATTATTCTGCTTTCGGATATCAGTATTGGAAGTATCTTGAATTTCCTTTTCATTTTACTCTTTTGCTTTTTTTGGGAATTATATTTTTCGTATTGGCTATTTTTTATTACAAAACAGGATTTAGAAACTCGGAGACTGGCAACAAAAACGTTTTAAAGATACTTGCTTACTCATTTTTCTATAGATCGCTCTATATCATTCCTTTGATTATTGCGATATACAAGCTGGCTAAAGGAGACATAAGATGGTATACGAAGTAAATTCAAAGAAGAAAGTGTTTTTGGATTCTTTAGTTTTAACTTTATTGGTTTTGATTATAGGATTTTCCATAGGATTTTATTTTGAGTATTTTAGAACTAATAAGATAATTGACAATTACAGGAATAATGAAATTGAGGCGCTCGATTTGAAACTGCAAAATTATTACTATCAAATTATGGACAGAAGCTCGTGTGATTCTGCTATAGCCCAAAATTTTGTTTTTGCCGATGATTTATATGATAATGGCTTGGAGATAGAGAAGTTTGAAGAGGCAAATCAGATAACGGATGATATTCTTCTGGAAAAGAGAAGATATGTCCTGCTTAAAACTGAGCTTTGGCTGAATACTATTTTATTGAAAGAGAAATGCGAAGATCCTTTTGATACGATTGTTTATTTGTATTCAAAAGATACTGGAAGCTTTAGCGTTTCACAGCAAAAAGTAATTTCAAATGTCCTTAAATCTGTCAAGGAAAAACGGGGGAATAGGGTTATTTTGATACCTCTTGCGGGAGATATTGGGCTTGGCGCTGTGGACTTGCAGATGAATATTTATAATGTAACTTCCCTTCCTTCAATAATCATAAATGAAAAAATTGTTCTGGAAGGATTTCATACAGAAGAAGAAATAGAGTCTTATTTGAAGCATTGAACGTTGTTTTGAAAAGCCATAATGAATAAAAAGAGGGAAAACGGGGATTTTAGATGCAGGATAAGTTTGTTGATGCTATTGAAGAGGGGAAGATTGTAAAAGTTTCTGAAAGTTATGCAAAGAAAGAAGGACTGATGATTTTAAGGAAGCATTTGGACTTGCATGAGAAGCTTCTTGAGAAGGAAAGGGAGCCAAACAGGGAGGTTATTGAGGAAAATAGGAGAGTGGGGATGGAAGAGCTGAGGAAGCCATTGCATTGGAAGAGCAATAAAGTTTTGAGGGAGATGGCTGATAATTTTCATTGGGAGATTGTAAAGGCGAGGAAAGCCAAAGGGCTTAGCAGAAAACAGCTTGCTGAGGCAATCGGGGAGAATGATAATGTGCTTAGAATGTTGGAAAATGGGGTTTTGCCAAGGGATGACTTTATTCTTCTTAATAAGGTCCAGAGCTTTTTGGGAATTAATTTAAGGAAGGACAGGGGAAGTTTCGGGCAGAGCATGAGGTCTTTGATTGATGAGAAGAGGGTTGCAGAAGTCGGCGAGACTAAAGGTAAGAAAGAGAGAGTTGATAAGAAAGATAAGATTTTTGGCGAGGATATAGAAATTATAGAATAATTTCTAATCTTCGGTTAGTGAACCTTCAGATATAGAGATTATAGAATAATCTCTAAGAATGACTTTGAAGGAGGATAAAACATAGGTTATTCAAAGCCATCTATAGAAATTATAGAATAATGGGCTTTCGCAAGGCTTTTAAAGGGGAGTTGAAAGGGAGCTTATTTAAGGGTTTGGAAAGGCTTTAAAACTGCGTTTTTTATGGATTTTTATGATAACTAATATTGTAATGGCCTTTGCTATGGACTTAGTAAGATTTATAAATGAAATTTTGTCAGTCATAGTATGGAAATTGAAATTGTGAAGGAAGATAAAAATGATTTGGAAGTGAAGGTTGACAATCTGACTGTTGCGGAATTGCTTAGAGTATATTTAAATGAGCAAGGAATTGATTTTGCCGCATGGAGAAGGGAGCATCCTTCAAAGCCTGCATTGTTCAAGATAAAGAGCGTTGGAAAGACAGTAAAGAAGTCAGTCTCAGATGCTGTTGTTGAAATTGAGAAAGATATTGACGGCATAAGAAAGGGATTGAAGAAGTAGGGTTTATTAAGCTAATTTTCTTTAAGTTTTTGTCTTTAAAAAGATTCAAAAGGGGGTGTAAAAATGTGTAAAAGTTGGTGTGAGCTTATCATTGCTGTTGTGGTTATAGTTTCGGCTTTGTGGCCATATATGTACAGCAACTGGGTTATTGTTATAGCAGGAGTTATTTTACTAATACATTCCTTTACTTGCAAGAAGTGCTTTTCAGGGCACGGGATGAGAATGGATACAATGCCTGCAAGAAGAAGAAAGAGGAAGTAAATCAAGTTTTTATTTTTTATTTTTTATAAATTTTATAGTTGACTAAATAGTTCTGGGATATTGATTATCTTTATATAATTGATAATGGTGAAATTGTCATGGTGAAATTGTCTGCGGGGAGCTACGATTTAAACAAGTGGCTCCATGGAGGATACGAGACGGATATTGTTACAGTTTTATATGGGGGAAGCGGAACTGGGAAAACTAATTTTTGCTTATTAGCTGGAGTTTCACAGGCTAAGAAAGGGAAGAAAGTTATTTTTATTGATACTGAAGGAGGATTGAGCATGGAGAGAGTAAAGCAATTGGTTGGAGAGGATTACAAAGAAGTTTTCAAGAATATTCTTTTATTAAAGCCTACGAATTTTACAGAGCAGAAAAAGGCATTTGAACAGCTTTTGAAATATCTTAAGGAAGATTCCAAGGATGATATTGGCTTGATTGTTGTGGATGGCATGACTATTCTTTACAGGCTGGATTTTGCAGCTGCGAGGGAGAAAAACAACGGAGAGATGCAGAAGATAAATTCTGAGCTGGCTACACAGATGAAGACTTTGGCGGAGATTGCAAGAAAGAAAGAAATTCCGATTTTAGCAACTAATCAGGTTTATAATTGGGACAATGAAAATAATATGGTTGGGGGAGATATTTTGAAATATTGGAGCAAGTGTCATATAGAGCTTACTAATGAAAAAGGCAAGAGGACAGCGTATTTGAGAAAACATAGGAGTTTGCCGGAAAGCAGTTTAATTTTCCAGATTTATAATGAAGGAATAAGGAAGAGGGGATGGATTTGAGTTTTTTTAGATGAATTTATAATATTGCTTCTCTTGAATTAAATATGAAAGTTAGATATTTAAGAAAAAATGAGATAGATAAAGCTGTCAAGATAATTGAGGAGAATAATTCTAAGAAATATTCTTTGTTAGCGAAGAAACATCTTCTTGCTATGTTTGAAAATAAAATGTATAAGCCAAAGTTTATGGTTGCTGAAGAAAAAGGCGAAATTCTAGGTTTTGCCGGCTATATAATGTCAAGCCTTAGCTTTCGCACATATGAAATGATGTGGGTAAATGTTTCTAAGAGATATCAGAGAAGTGGAATTGGAACTAAACTAATTAGCAAGGTTATAGCAGAGATAGAATCAATAAGGTATAAGGGTGAGAAGCCGTCAAATATTCTTTTGTCCACTCTTAAACCAGATTATTTTAGGAGATTTGGATTTAAAAACATATTAAAGTTTAAGAAAAACAAGAATATTATGGCTTTGGATTTGGCTAGAAAGTGAGAAAACAATTAAATAGCTTTGTTGCATTTTATGATTAACTAACCTCCATAAAAGGGTGCAAAAAGACGTCTCGGAAGTGGTTCTAGTTCTGTTTTTCTTTCAAACATACTTTTTCTTTCAGGCATGTAGACAGCACAGGCAGGGAATGATAACTTTCTTGCGCTATCTCTCATTCTTTTCTGGATTTCATAGACTTTTTTAACATCCACATTAGCTTCTTTTCCAATACTTTCAGGGTCTTCTCCAGCCTCTAATCCATAGCAAATCCGATCAAGCTGTTCATATGAA
>CAYNKB010000022.1:0-2810 GCA_964397725.1 Candidatus Woesearchaeota archaeon
GCAACAAAATTAATAAAGCCTCTTTGTAAAAGGCATATATGGAAAGGATGGTGTTCAACTCTAATGGAAAATTAATAAGTATAGACAACTCAAAGCTGGAGACGTTTCCTAATTCATACCCCTCGCAACAAAAAAAGAAACACAAGCTAAAAACCTCCGATTCTTTAAATTTCCTTGAAGAAGAGCAATTTGACAATATTTTTGAAAAAGCCTGCTGGAGCCTGCATTCAGAAGACAAAGCAATCCCTCCGCTAATATTCTCAAACGGAAAAACACAGGAAGATATCGTAAAAGAAATCCTCAACCTAATTAAAGAAGGAACTAAAGTAATATTCCTCCACGGAACCTGCGGAACAGGAAAGTCAGCAATTGCTCTTAACGTTGCAAGAATCTTGGGAAAATCTTCAATCATCGTTCCGGTAAAAGCACTGCAAAGGCAATACGAACACGATTACATAGAAAACAAATATCTGATAAAGTCAAATGGTTCCAAAATGAAAATTGCGATGGTTACAGGAAAGGAAAATCATGATTCCCTGATTAAATCCGGCTCATCCTGCGCCGACCCCTCCCTGCCTGAAAACATAAAATTTACTGAAAAAAACTACAGCCAAATCCTTGAATATTACAGAGAAAATCCATTTATATCAAACAAAGAAATACCAGATATAAAAAGTATGAGAAGAATCTCAATAGCTCCTGCAAATCCTTATTGGAGCCCAATCCTTCCGGCATCAATAGAGATAAACATGCTCCGAGACTCCTTAAAAAAACGTTATCTTGGCTGTGACGGAAAAGAATACATATTCTACCACAGAAAACGCGGATGCTCATACTACGATCAATATATGTCATATATAATGGCAGACGCAATCATTTTCAACTCTGCAAAATACAAATCAGAACTTTCCATAGGACGCAAACCCTTAACAGAAGTGGATATAATTGATGAAGCAGATGAATTCCTTGACAGCCTGTTCCAACAGGAGGAATTAAATCTTTCCCGCCTTTCTTCATCTTTAAAATTAATATTCCCAGAAGACCTAAGAGCAGTAGAGCAAAAAGACAAAATACTCTCTCTCATAGAACTTGAAGAAAAAAACAAGCGTGCCCTTGGAATTGATGAAAATCATGTATTCAAGATAGAAGAATCAAAAATCAGGGAAATTCTGCAAACCCTCTCCTCTTCAGCAGAACTTGAAGGAGAAATTGTCCTCGACGAACTTAATTACTCAAATAAAGCATTGGAAATATCAAAAAACATCACAGAATATAGCGAAGTTTATCTAACTTATAGAAAAGAGGAAGAAAACCTATTTGCCAAATTAGTAAGCACAAATCTTGCGGCAAAATTCAAAGACATATTAAACAAAACAAAGGCTCTTATTTTAATGTCCGGAACTCTCCATTCCGACTCGATAATAAAAAACATATTTAAAATTGAAAAATATAAAATAGTTGAAGCTGAAACTCTAAACATCGGCTCCATAGAAATAACCAAGACTGGAAAAGAATTTGACTGCAAATATTCCAACTTTAAGGAAAAGCATTCAAGAGAAGACTATCTATCCGCCCTCTCTTCTTCGGTGGAAAGGGCTGAAAAGCCAATATTAATTCATGTCAACGCCTTCCAAGATCTCCCAAAAGAAGATGAAAAAGAATCCCTCAACTTATTCAATTTAATGTCATCAGAAAAACTAAAAAAGCTTCAGGAAGAAGACAAAACAGGACGTGCAGTCTCTATTTTCAAAAAAGGACTTTCAGACTCTCTATTCACAACCAAATGCTCCCGCGGAATTGACTTTCCGGGAGATACATGTAGATCTATAGTTTTCACAAAATTCCCAAATCCGAACATAAGCGACACTTTCTGGAAAATACTTCAAAGAACCCACCCAGAATACTTTTGGGAATTTTACAAAGATAAAGCCCATCGGGAGTTTCTGCAAAGAATCTTCCGTGCTGTCCGCTCCAGAGACGATCACGTAAAAATCCTTTCTCCCGATCTTAGAGTCTTGGACGCAGTTAAAACTCTCCAAACTTCTATGTTAAACCAGCAAAATACACAAAAATTAAAATAAAAAAATAAATAATTTCCTATAATTAGAATCTTCTTCGATTAGTATTAAATTCTCTTCTAGGTGGCCTGCTTCCGGGTTCCATAGGCTTAGCTTCGTTCACTTTGATGGCTCTTCCATCTATTTCTTTGCCGTCCAACTCACTAACTGCCTTTTCAGCAGCTGATTTGTCAGCAAAGGTGACGAATCCAAATCCTTTGGATCTGCCAGAAAACTTATCCTTAATGATAACAGCTTCAGTTATTTCTCCGTATGAAGAGAAAAAGTCCTTCAACTTCGCATCATCAAAGCTATACGGCAAATTTCCAACGTACACTTTCATGCTCAATTCGTTCCTCCAATCATTTAGTTCCTTGCACCGATTCCTCGGCACAAATAAACCATAAAATCATGCCTTATAAAACTATCTATGCTTCCTGTCGTACCTTCTCCAAGCGCCAGAAACAGACTTTGCTCTCCTATCCAGCCTCCTAAGCACCGACTTCCTTATATCAACCGCCTTGACAGCCCTCTTCTTCTTGACAACATCTACTAAAGGATCAACAACATCGCTGATAAGAATTCTTATATTCTTCGGAGCCATTCCAGCTTCCTTTGCAGCCTTTTCAACAGACTTCTTTATCTTTCCGGGCCTGAAATCCTCTCTCTTCCCGCTCCTCTTTATTACCTTCACCATCTTACAAGTAATTAGCAAAAGAGATATTTAAACTTTGTTTTTTCAATATATTTAAA
>CAYNKB010000022.1:2820-11348 GCA_964397725.1 Candidatus Woesearchaeota archaeon
AGCCTCTCTCTTGCCGCTCCTCTTTATTACCTTCACCATCTCTCAAAACAAGCAAAAGAGATATTTAAATCTTATCTTGCTTCTAAAATAATTCGTAGATAATAAATAGATAAGTATTATCAATAATTAGTGACAGTCTTCTATCAAATAATTAACTTTCTTACTAATATCAATATTACATAAAATGTTAAGATATGAACTTTACTAGTACTTACATCAAAGCATTTAAAACATCTCTGCCCTTAACTAATCCATGAAAAGCGGTGTAATAATATCATTAATAGTAATAATCCTTCTGATAATTGGAGGAGGAATCTACTACTTCCAACAAGGTTCATCTTCATCAAATGACAATCAGCCAAATACTCCAGCAACCCAGCCTACAACGTCTGAAACTTCAAATGATGAAAATAGCCAGCCTTCAGCACAATCATCAAGCTTTCAAATAGACATAAAAGATTTCAAATTCTCCCCAATTGAACTAAAAATAAAAGCAGGAGATACAGTAACCTGGACAAATCAAGATTCCGCCCCGCACACAGTAACATCCGACTCTGGCTCTGAACTAAACTCCGGAACTTTATCAAAAAGCCAGACTTACTCCCATACATTCACCGAAGCAGGAACTTATTCTTATTATTGCACAGTTCATCCGATGATGAAAGCAAAGATAATTGTTGAATAAATACTTAATCAGAATTTAAAGCCCTTTGAATAACTTCGTCTAAAGACACTCGCTTTTGAGGGTCTATATATGCAGTTGATCCAAAATTAGCCAGCCTTATCTTAGCTCCTAAAGAATTAGCTGTTCCAATTTCTCCAAGAACAAAGTCTCCAGGTTCCCCTATAAACAAAAGATTGTGGTAATAAGGAGATTCTAAAGAATGATTTAAAACCAAATCAAGTGCGTCAGTAAGTTTGTTATCAAACCCATTCAAAATATACAATCCCCTATTCTTAGAAATATGCCAGTCCAAACCTCTAAAGATTCCAACCTTTCTTAAATTAGAAACTAAATTTATAGAAACAGGAGACACTATCCTTTCCCCATTCCTTCTCATGCGATTATGATCAGAATCATATAAAACAACGCCTTTGCCAAATACCTTATTAGAACCATCAGATAAAATTTTTACATTTCTTGTTTCTTCAACAGATAAATCCTTCTGAACTGGTTGCTGTTCATCATATGTCCCCATAGTCAAATGAGCCTTAATAGCCGCAAGCTGTCCTCTAGAAAAACCCCTATATTGAGAATGAACGTCGTTAACAGAATGCCCATTCCTAAATAAATCAACAGCTTCCTCTTTTGTAATCTTTGGAGGAGTTATATCTATTCTTGGAGGAAGTCTTGCCAAAATCCTATCAGCGCCTTGCGACCTTCTAAACCATTCATCAGCACACCTTTCTATAATTTTCTTATTTCTAGCAAAAGCCCTCTCGTTTTCGCCCTTGGGAACTAAAGAGGGTGGTCTATTTTGGAGAGGATTATAAAATTTCCTGCTTGGAAGTTGACCCGGAAGACGTCCCATAGACAACCCCTTAAAAGATCCCAGAAAAGCCCCAATTATTTCATCTCCTCTTGAAACTTGCATTATATCAGAGAACATCAAACTTCCATCATCACTTACATATTCGAATCTGGAAATACCATCCACAAAATAGTCCCTATTAAATGGAAGGCCGGCATCATCTGTATAACAGGCCACATCAGACAAAGCTGACAATCCGAAATTATTGCAACGAAAAGTCCTCCCTCCGGGTGGGTTAGCATAAGGTTCTTGAACAAAAGGAACAATTGGTTTCTTAACATTTATAAATTCAAAATCTCCACTATTCTTTTTTAGAACTTCTGTTAAAGAACCTGTTTCAGAGGACAAAATAATCTCATCAATAAAACGCGAGTCACTACTTTTACTGCAATTAATTAATAGTTGAGTTAAAGCGTCGCTTCTGAAATCTCTAAAAGACACCCCAAGTTGTTTAGAAGCTACATCCCAAGTCATACGGCCAACGTGTGTTTCAGCTTTCTTAACCTCTCCATCATAAATATAATTAGTATTATACCTGTGAATAAAGGGCAAACGCGTCTTGCAAAAATCATTAATTCTTTGTGCATAAAAATTAGTATATAACAAAGCCCTATTTGCCAGCATACTATCCTTAAACAACTTTCTGACTATTCCGATTGTTTCCAAAGAAGGCAATTGTGTATAATCTAAACTAACTACATCAAATTCTCCTCTTTGAGAAAAAAAATCTCTGGCTTCCCCATTCCATAATTGAATACCAAGATTTTGATAAACACTTTTATCTCTTTCAATTCCAATAATATTTTGCCTTGGAATACCTAAAGCATCATAAACTTCATATATCTCCCTAGCTTCTGCTCCAGGAAAACAAACAACTCTCGCATCAGCCTTGTTAGGAACCCATCTTCCAATAGATTTCTTCAACTCCTGCCTCATCCTTGCCTTAGAAGGATAATCATAATTAGTCTTCATAAAAATCAACTAAAAACCCTGTTTTTAAACCTAATTGTTGAATAGATATTATAAAAAACATGCATCTTTAAATAAACCCATCTCCCATAAAGTCAATGGGTGATTTGCTAAAAAAGATTGGTGTTGGAGCAATAATAACTTCTGGAATTATAGCTGGTGGAGCCTACCTATTAAGCAGCACTCCAAATGTTCAGGCAAATTCAACAGGCCAAAGCATCACTCCAAGAATTATCTATAATCCACAACCTTCTGAAAACCCTCCAATTCCAGAACCAGAAACAGGAATACTTGCTATCATGGGAGCATATGTAATAGCAAATAGATTTTTTGGGAGAAAATCAAGAGAAAGATAATTAACTCAAAAACTCAAAATCCTCTATCATCTTCTCCGTCTTATCCCTGAATTTTATCATAAATCCGGCATTTTCAGGAAACAAAAATTCAACCTGCTCCCAGGGCGTGCTTAAAAGAATCCAGTCCTCTTTTTCCATATGGCTTCTTACTTTTTCAATCATCTTAACCCCCTTAGTCCTCAAAACTCCAATTATCTTATCTTCCTTTCCGGAATTCACTGCCTCAAATATTTCACCTCTCAGTTTGCTCAGCTCCCCATGCTCAAAATTAATTTCTTTTGTCGGAATCTTAAATCCATTCCCTCTAAGAACATCAAAAACAACTTCCTCCTTTTCCTCATGCTTGTTCCAAAAATCATTTAATTCATTAAAAACATGTATCAATCCTGCATAATTAACAGGCTCAGAATTAACGATTGCCTCTAACTCCTGCAGCTCTTTTTCAAGCTTAGAATGCTCTTCCTTAATCACCTCCAAAACATTCACGAAAAACTCTAGTCCTCAAACTTATTAAACCTTGTGAATAGGCAATAAAAACTCTCATTACAAAATATAAACAAAATTAAACTTACGTAAAATGCAAATCTTAACGTATTAACTTCTCTTGCTAAAACAATCTCTGCAATACACCGGTTTCCCTTGTGTTGGCTTGAAAGGCACTTCGCATTCTTTGCCACAACTTGAGCAAGTTGCTTTGTGCATTTCCCTCGGTCCTCCGAATCCTCCGCGTGATCCTCCTCCAAATCCTCCGCGTTGTCCGTCTCTTCTAGGTCCTCCAAAACCACCGCCACGATTTCCGCCAGATCTATTTCCTTGTCTGTCCATTCCAAATATTAAATATCTGGGTTTAAAAACCTTCCTTATTAAAAAACCTTTAAAAATTCCAGCATCAGTCTATGGATCCATCTACAAGCTTCGCCACCAAATATCCAAGTCCCTTTTCAGACCCTCTTATAAAAACTTCAAACTGCCGTCCTTCGGATATTGGAAAAACTTGTCCTAATTGACGGGAGTTACCAAAGCGATTCATCCCCTCAAAATTATGAGTATCGTAAACTTCTACATAAAAAGGATCCCGTGTAACAGTACAAACTCCCAAAGAAGGTTGATAACAAGGCTTCAACTCTCTCAATCCACTTCTAAGCTCCTCCGGAAATTAATCTCTCAAAACTTCCAAAGTTTTCTGCTCCAAAGCCTTCTGCTCTAATCTTTCTTCATCATCCATAAATTTCCAACAAAGAACTTGCTTTTAAATATACCTAAAAATTAATGTCTCAATACTCTTAGGCTTTTATCCAATTTATCCTGCTTAACTTTATCTGTATGAAAATAAACAATTTCGCTCCCGCCAGCATTTATCACGCTTAACATTCCCATTTTAACAAGTTTCTTTACAGCAGCACCAAGCTCAGCATCAGAAAATTCAAATAACTTTCCAACTTCCTCGGAATATCTCCCAAACATCTTCCCATCGGATAATCTGGTTTCGTTCATAATTGTAAGAAATTTCATATCTTTCTGGGTTAATTCCATTAACTTATGTATTTCTTAAGGTTATATAGCTTCTTGTTTCGCAATATATAGCATAGAATTGCATTAATTGAACAAAAACAACCTATGTTATATTCGCGGGAATTAAATGAAAGAATTCAATTATGTAAGTCCTGCGTTATATTTTTTCCAAGTGATAAAAATAACATAACCACACCCAACAACGAATTAAAAAATTATCTCACTCCTTTAATTAGAATCCAATTCCAAAACTAATCCCAAACGCTGGCCCACTTTCATATCCATCCATTAATGGTTCTTGCTGAGTAACATAAACCTCGGTATTCAATCTTCCCCTCGATGCCCTCAGACTAGCTCCATACTGGACAGCAGAGAACCCATTTATTCCATACATATCATCCTGAAAAGCTACGCTTGTTTTAGGAGTCAATGTCAGCGTTGTATCACCAATATTCCCAATTTTAATTGGTTTTGAAGCTGTTAAAACATACGCTCTCCCAAATCCATTAGTAAATAACTGCGTACCTTTCAATTCCAAGTCAATCAATTCCTGATTAGAATAATTAAGCCTCCCTATCAAACCAATATCATATTCTCCCAAAGTTCCGTCTGGATAATCCCATAAAGCTCCTTCAAGACTTCCTCCAAGACTTCCTCCTAAAAAATTTTTAAAAATAGGAAAGGAATAGTTTGTCCCAACATCAAACTCACTTACAGTTCCTCTTTCTAAACTTGTGTTAGACCAAACGTAAGGAGTAATTGAATCTCCTTTTATTAAAACATCAGGAAAAGACAGGCCTAAATAAGTTTGATTAACTGGAGTATCATCTAAAACCGCACCTCCTGAAACTCTGTATTTAGAATGAAATCCTGTGCTTAAATATCCAGAAAAAGGCAGTAAAGACGATTCCGGAACAACTTCAGAAACTTTGCTTTCTGACCTTCCATCTTCCAGTTCTACAGAATCCTGCGCATTTGCGTTGATTGCTCCAAGACTTAGAGCTCCTGTTGCAACTAGCATTTTTGCCAATTTTCCCAATCTGTTTTTTCTTTCTGTTGTCATAGTTCTCTAATAAAGAGTCGAAAACAAGGGTATTAATATTTAATTGATATTATTGATATTAATAATATTAAAATTAGAAAAGGTTAAATACAGCAAAAGCATAGAAAAGTATGGAAAGGAAACTAATAAGGCAGGGAAAGGGCGGATTGACTATCTACCTTCCTAAGAAATGGATAGATAAGAAGAATCTGACAGAATCGGATACTGTGAATGTAGAAGAAGATGAAGAGAATTTGATTGTAGGATCTAAGAAAAATAAAAAACAAGAGATAGAAATAGATATTAATGAAGAAAATAGGAAAGATTTGAAGCCATTATTAACACATCTTTATAGGGAAGGTTTTTCAAAAATAGTTGTGAAAAATACAGATAAGAATTCTCTAAAGATTATAAAAGAGTTGGTTAAAAATTTACTGATGGGTTTTGAGATAGTTTCCGCATCCAAAGATGCCTGTGTATTAGAAAATATATCAGAGCCTACGGAAAATAGATATGATGCAATGATAAGAAAGGTTTTTTTGTCTATAACTGAAACACAAGAGTTTATAAGAGATTCTTTTGAGAAAAATTCTTTCAAAGATATTGGGGAAATAGAAGACTTAAGAAATAGCACAGACAGGTTTGTTTTATTTTGCAGAAGATTAATTTCACAAAGGATACACTCCAAAAATCCTTTACTGGAATGGGAGCTCCTTACCTTCTTAACGCACATACAGCACTCCTATTATTATCTGTATAAATACGCGGGTAAATCTGAAATATCTAAGGAAAAAGAATTAATCTTTTTGCTGTCAGAATTAGAAATGTATTTTAAACTTTTTCAAAAGTCATATCTTGAAAAGGATATTTACTCCATACACAAGATAAATTCATCAAGAGAAAAATATCACCAGGGAGTTATTTTGAAAGATTTGGAAAAATCAACAAAATCCAGAACAGTAGTTTTATCTTATTTAAGAGAAATATTTAGGTTGATACAGCTGGGGACTAGCCCGATACTTAGTATGGCTTTGAAGGAAAGGCATTAATTAAAAATCAATGTCCTCATAATAGTAAGATAGCCAAGTGTTAATAAGATTTTGTTCAGGCTCTGGAATAACATACTCTAAGTTCATTCTCTTTGCGTTTCTATAATCTCTCCAATCATTGCTTCCGGAGATTCTTTTCGCTTCTAAAATAATGTCCGGACCTAATCTTGAAATAGCCATAACGTCTTCTAAATCTACTTTTCCGTTAACAGTTTTACTTTTAGCTAAGGCATCCTCTACAGCACAAGTCCAATAAGGCCAAACTCCATTTAATTTCATAGACTCAGCATCCCTTTCCTCTGGCGTGTATGCCTGTTTGAATAAGGCTTCTTGATACTCAGTGACAGGCTCTCTTTTATTCCAAAAACTCAAAGTAGTCATGTTAGCTTGCCCGAGACATCTTAGTAGGTAAGCTGTAAATAGATTATTAGTGGAAGCTTTGGCTCGCTCATTAAAGCCAGCGCCCACCAAACCAAGCTGCCCCACTTCTGGCAAGTCGGAGATTTCTTCATGATCCATTTGTATAATGTAAGGAGTAAAGATCGCACCCTCCCTGGAAAGAAGTCCCTTGACTTTAGCTTCAGGGTAATCCAATTGGGTTGGATTATTGTTAATGTAAACTATTCCTGCAATGGCTGCAGAAGCAACTGCAATAGGAATTCCCCACTTACGGGCGCTATTCCTCACAACATTCCAATTACTCAAATTTTGAATTGTTTCCTCAAATCTTTCTCTCAAGACTCTTCCATCATAAGGTCTTCTATTCGGTTCGAAGTCTGCACATTTCCTAATGAATTTCTGAAGCCTTTTTGGAATATTTTGATTGGACAATTGATTTCTTATGAGTTTGTTAATTCCATCCCTCCCAAGTTTCTCATAAAGCAAAGAGGGATCTACAGTATTGTCTATTTCATCTTGGAGAAGATATTTTCCTGTTAATATCCTCGAAGCTATTGAAGCGAATGCCCAAGCATCTGACTGTTTTGTCGGATGGCTTCCATCTTTCCAGTTTTCTGGGGCTCTGGTGTAGGGATATCCCATTTTATCTCTTGGTGATAAGCTCATGCCATAAGATGCACAGGTTGCTGTGCCAAGATCACTTATATGGGCATTTCCAGATTCATCAATAAGAATATTATCTAACTTAAGATCTCCATGGACTTTTCTATATCGTCTATGAAGATCATCTAGCCCTTTTGCTATGTCTAATAATAGTCCGAAGGCACCTTTTTGATTGAAAGGAATTTCAACATATTCTCCCCTTCTATCTACAAATCCGGTTCTGAAATTATCCCCTCTGATGTAATCGTCCAAAGATTGTTTGTATTTTGGCATTATAATAAAGTAATTTCCATCACTATCGACTTCAAGTCTTCTTGGAACTACATGCCCAGAAGCTGTAAATCCACCTTCATTTAACATTATTTTTTTAGGATCTAGTTTTCTGTGCCTCATTTGTTCTTGAGCAACTTCATTTGGTGCTAGAATTTTGGCTGCAAGAGTTTCTCCAGTAATGTTGTCATGAACTTGATACACATGTCCCCAATTTCCTTTTCCAATTAGCCCTTCAACTGCATATCTATCACTATTTATTGGAGGATTTTCCTGTACCAATCTTTCAGGGGAATCAATTGCGGTCATTTTTTACCTCTGGATTTTCTAGAATATCTATAGAGATCTGGACTATCGTTCCCGGTTTTAAATGAGATTCAAGAACTTTAGGTATAACTATAATAGACTGTTTTCCGTGTTTCGCTATTTTTTTAGTTATATTGTATTTCCCTTCCATATGTATAAACTATGTATAAATGCCTCATAATCTCTATTTTTAAACCTTATCATTGTAGTAACTTTATAGTGACTAGTTAAATTGATTTAAAATTCCCTTATATCAACAAAAAAATAGTACATAGACTTGCAAAAAATCAACTGTGGAGAATCAAAGCCTACTCTATCAAAAATATCTCTCTATAACCGCCGTTTAGAAGATCGATATATCCTTTCATTGCCTCACCAACTTCCTTGTTTGCTCCAATGGACTTTGACATATTCATATATGCATTAAGGT
>CAYNKB010000023.1:0-10925 GCA_964397725.1 Candidatus Woesearchaeota archaeon
TCTTCCGGAATCACCATCAGCATTAAAATAGGCTTAGAATCTTCAACATCTTTTGGAATGCCTTCATCCTCGGCAAAAACGCTTAACGCCTGTGCAGGCAAAATGCTCAGTGACTTCGTAAAATTATACTTCTTTAAAATCTTCTTCTTTAAATCTTCCAGCTTTGACTTCAATTTATCAAATTCCTTCGCAGACTCTTCCTGATTATTCTGAACAATAGGCTTTGACTCGTACTTTACCGCTGAATTAAGCTCTCCAGCAAGGCTTTTGGGTTTCTTCTCATCCATTACTAAAAAGCGAATTTACCTTATATAAAGTTATGCCCGCATTAATTTCATTCATAATTTAATATTTCATCTAAAATTTATATTTAATAAGAAGTTAATTTCAATTATTTAATAACCTATTATTACTAATTAATAATATTTATCTCAGTTATGGTATGTAAATCCTATTAAGTTAGAGGATTTGCCTTACATCCTGATAACTTTTTTATACTCCCTAATCTTAACAATCATATGAAAAAGAGGAATTTCGGAGAAAAGTATCTTGCAGAAATTGTCTATGGGGGAATTGACGGAACTGTAACAACTTTCGCAGTTGTCGCCGGAGCCCTCGGAGCTTCCCTAAGTTCAGCAGTAATTATTATTCTTGGATTTGCAAATCTTTTTGCAGATGGATTTTCAATGGCTGCATCAAACTATCTGGCAACAAAATCGCAGGGAGAAATAGACATAAAGCACAAATACAAAAACAAAGACCTTGCAAATCCAAACAAAACAGCCCTTGTAACCTTCTTTTCATTTATGATAATAGGTCTCATCCCATTAATCTCCTATTTGCTCGCCCCTCTTTCTCAAATTATAGAAACAAACAAGTTCACTTTAGCAATCATTCTGACAGGCATATCTCTTCTTATAGTCGGCTCAATAAAGGGAAAAGTAGTTGGAAAACACTTTTTAAAGTCAGCGATAGAAACCTTAATTATAGGAAGCATAGCAGCCTCAATCGCTTTCATAGTTGGTTATTTAATAAAAAGCATTGTAGGATAATTAATTTTAAATAGACAATGTAATCCGTATAATTATGCCATCAGCAACATTTAAAGCAGACCTGAGAACATTTCCTCACTTCTTTAGCCCGCAGGATTCTGCAAAAGTTCCATCTTTAAGAGAAATGGTTGAGATGTGGAGATCAAAAAGTCTTAGACTAATTTCTCTAACAGCATGCCATACTGCAACAGGCGGAATAGATCACAGATTTGAAGATTACATGAATCAACTCAAAGGAACAGAAGGATTTGAAGTGAAGGATCAAAGAGATAAAGGGCATATAACTTTAACAAACATATATGCAGGAGTTCCAGTAACAATATTAAACTCTCAGCAAGTGCGTACAAGCTGGGAAGGTATGCCAATTGACATAAATATAATGGGCTCCCCAAAAATAATTTCTCCAACAAGAGACCTCTATGAAACAATAAGAGAAGCAAGAGACATTAATGGAATAATATCTTTGTGCCACATAAACGAAAATTGCGGCTTAAAACTTGAAAAAGCCTTAGAGTTATATTACGGAGGAAAAGTTGATGCAATAGAGGTACAAGCAAAAAGTCCAGCAACAGGAAAGAATGTCAGAGAAGCTCTGGAACTTCAAGGGATAAAACCCTTAGCTGTAACAGGAGGGCATGATTACAGGCAAGCCGGAACTTCGTACATTGAGCTTCCAAGCTTCCCCCAAGACTTCTCTATAGCATGGCTAAGACACGAAATAAAGCGAGGAGGATTCACACCACACTATGGTTCAATAGGAAAGTTATCAAGATTTTTATACAGAGACAGGCACATAATAGCATCAACTTTAGGTAACTATCTCGCTGGCGGAAAAAGAAGGGAAGAATTTCTAAAAGCAGTAGGACTGAGAAGAAAATAAAAATTATTTTTTCCTACTTATCAATAAAATCATTCGGCAAAACAGCCAAACCTTGGTTTTGAAATGTTTGAGCCATAGTCTCCAAAGAGCCCATGACAATCTCCCTCCCTTCGGGATCATTTTGCATCACTTCATTTAAAGCAGACTCATAATCCTTTTTTGACATATGAAGAGTTTGCATTATTCTTGATATATAGACAGCTAAATGTTTTTGAACATACGGAGAAAGCCCCGCAACCGCTTTCAGATGCTCTCTCATTTCCTTATGCCTTTCTGCATATTCTGGAGAATCAGAAAATTGAACATAAGTTGCCAAGCAGGAATATTCAACAGTTTTAACGATAATATCAAGAACACCCTCATCAATCATTTATTCGTAAACATACGGAAGTTTAAAAACTTCTTTACCAGTCATTTATTCGCGAATATACAGAAGTTTATAATCAAAAAGTCCTTTTCGTTTTGTTTGAGGACTTTTGGATGCTCAAAGTTGCATTCCGCATCAGCAACTTTGACATAATTTATATATTAACAAGTCTCCTTTTTCAGCAATCTAATCCCTTCTCTTTTTCCATCCAACTAAAAATAAAATTCCTATTAAGAATGCAATTCCAGATATTTGCAAAGCCCACGCCAAATAATACCATTCAAAGCCTGTTGAAATAACATTCGTCAAAACCCAGGCAATATATAATATTCCCCCAAGAATAAAAGCAATTGCCCCAACTAATTCATGTTTCCAGGATATTATTAAGACAATCAACAAAACAAGAGAAGGAATATTATGCATGAATAATCCGACAATTGTTCCCCAGAATCCATAGTTTCCTTCAAAAATATCCAAAGAGAACATGGCTAAAAAAAGTATAAATAAAATAGCCAATACCCTCGGTGTCCAAAATATGAATTTATTGATTTTAACCATCTTATTATTCATAACCTTATATACTTTATAATCATTATCAAGAACAGGCTCAACAAAGAATCGAACTCCTCACTATTTTTTCAACGATGGGAGCAACCAGCCCAACAGCAAGGTCGGCGCTTTCCTTGTGCAAGCTCATTACACGTCCGCTCAATACGATGAACCCTCGTTTCAAGTTTCTTAGCCTCCTCAATCCAGCAAATAAACTCATTCCGTGCTAGTGGAGTAATATTTTCCCATGCCTCCAGCGCCGTAGGGACAGAAACAAGTGCCTTTCGCAAATCCGCCGGCATTTTGTGCACAGCTCCTCCTGAAATTTCTTTTTTGGTCATTTTCTTTTATAATTCTACAAGTTAATAAAACCTTACACTAAATGTTACATTATCTCACGAGTTACTTATTTATGGGGGATTTTAGTCAAATGGCGTTTTTATTGGTTTAAACTTACCCCAAGCACGTCTCCAGCCATGAGTCTTCCAGCGAAAAAAGAAATGCATAGATAAACCCAACACCGCACCAATTATAACGAATAAGCCAACTGCTAACCATCCCTTCCAAAGAAAAATAGTATATGTTATCAAAATAAGAATAATCCACTTAATAATTCTAAATAGTGATGATTGAGAGTGAAGCGCAATATACAATTCTCTTTTAATCAATTTTGATTTCACCATTCTTTTTTTAGATAGCATTTTGTTTTAACTATGGCCTCTAAGAGAATCGAACTCCTGACTACTCGGTGTAAACGAGTCGTTTTGCCACTAGACTAAGAGGCCCTTAATAACTTAGGTAAAAAGAGTCTTTTAAATCTTTTCAATATCTATCGTTTAAGCGGAGGGAGCTCCTCTCCAAAAAGAAATTTGTAGTCAGAAGCAAGCTGAATTACATCTCCACCCAGCTCTCTGAAAGTTTGCCCGAATCTTTCATAAGTAGGATTTCCACTTTGATTTAAATGAAGAGGTTTTCTGAAAAACTTTTTGTAAATTCCACTCTCATCATAAATATCTCTTCTTCCAGTCGCAAAAGAAACGCTAATATTTCCAGAGTCCATCCAATCATGATATTCTATTCTTGCTATCTTAGTAAAATAATGGTCTTTTCTGTCTGTAATAAGAAGCAAAAACTCATCTACTTTAGTTCTTACATCAGGATTCCATTTAATCTCTCCAACAACTGGTAAATTTACTATTCTTTCTATGCCTTTTTTAAAATCTACCAAAGCTAAAGCTTTTCCACGTCCTAAACTGCTAAAAGCTTGATAAAGCGTTGCTATAGCGAACGCATTTAACTCTCGTTCATTCATTCCTAATGCTTCCATTAATTGCCCTGGCATAAAATTTTCAAAGACGCTTTCCCAATCACATTCATCCATAGGCATTTCTCCCATCTAAAAATCTCAAAAGCATCCTTATTAAATATTTATATAAAAACAAGATTGTTAACAATCTAAAATATAATAAAGTTCCTAACCCTTAATTTTAAATAATGCCACCTATTGAAACTAAGATGATTGCAAAGGCAGAAGAAGAAAAAGATTTGGCTTCTAAAAGGCTTGAGCAACTGACATCAGAAATATACCTGGCTGTTAGAAGCGATGAAAATATAAGAACAGCAACCAGTTGCAAAACAAGGCCAGCAATTGAAGATTACAGCCCTCAAATTAAAATAGAAGCAAATGGCGTGTTAAAAGACTACAAGCCTTCTGGCGATGAAGAAATAATTTTGCTTCGAGGTCCGCAAGGAGAAGATTTCGGGCAGGCTTTCTACACAGGAAGAGGGGAAAATTGTATTTATGTTTGTTTTTGGCCAGGAAGAGACTTAGCTTATCTTCTAACCTTAGAAAAGCCAATACAGGCAACCATTGCTTCCCAAAACCATAAGGTATCGATGGAAGGACATCGGAGCGTGTTTAAAAGCAACGCACAATCAAGAAACGCAAGCGCACAATATAGAACACCAACCCATAAAAGACACGTAGTGAGACATCACGGGCAAGGCATCTCAAAAAGGCTTAGCCACATAGCAACTTTTAAATAACTCTTTTTATCAATTAAATAGAGCGCTGGTAGTACAGTGGTTAGTATGCCTCGTTGCCACTTCGCTTGCCGATGCGAGTCTCCGACCTTGAGGAGAATCGAGCAAGAGCAAGACGAAGTTCACAGAAACTTCGAAGAAGCAAAGACGAGGTGACCCGGGTCCGACTCCCGGCCTGCGCATTTGAGTATCTAACCTTTTAATTGCAAGTGCGCGGACGGGCAAGCCTGCGCATTAAACATATCGTCTGTCAGTTTCATATGCGCACAAATGTACCTGCGCATTTAATCCATCACATCATAGCCCTGCGTTCTTCCAACTCCCTTTCCCCGGCTTACCAAAACATCATCAATTCTTAAAATCATAGTTCCGACTTCGCTTGCAGAAACTATCGCTTGAGATTTAACTTTCAATGGTTCAATAATTCCGGCATTATAAGTATCTTCAATTTTATTATTAAATAAATTCAATCCATCTCTCAAACCTCCCTGTTCATGCCTTCTTTTCAATTCTGTAATTATATCAATAGGATCAAGGCCTGCATTTTCCGCCAAAGTCTCCGGAATAGATTCTAAGGCATTTGCAAACTCTTCAATCGCTAGTTGCTCCCTTCCTCCGGAAGTTCTTGCAAAAGCCCTTAATCTTTTTGACAGCTCCATTTCAACTGCGCCCCCTCCTGCAACAACTTTCCCAGACTTAACAGCAGAAATAACATCTCCCAAGCCATCCTTAACAGCCCTCTCAATCTCATCTAAGACATGCACAGTCCCTCCCCGCAGAACAAGAGTAACAGCTTTCGGATTCAAGCACCCCTTTATATAAGTTAAAGAGCTGTCCCCCTTTCTGACTTCTTCAACAACTTCAGCCCTTCCAAAGCTTGACTCATTAATATCATCCGCCTGCGAAATTATTTTAGCTCCTGTTGCTCTTGCAAGCTTCTCCATATCACCTCGACTTAGCCTTCTTGCTGCAAAGATTCCAGCCTTGGACAAATAATACTGAGCAACATCATCAATTCCCTTTTGGCAGAAAACAACATTCGCCTTGGAAGAGATTACCTTTCCTGTCAAGTCTTTCAAATATCTCTCCTCTGCTTTTATGAAACTCTCCAACTGCTCCGGTGTGCTGACAGAAATCTTAGCCTCCATCTCCGGATTTTTTAGCTCCAAAGGAAAATCAACCAAAAGTATCTTGGCATTTCCAATCCTATAAGGCATCTCCGCATTAGCCCTTTCCTTGTCTAAAACTATTCCTCTTACTAATTCGCTGTCTCCAACACCCTCTCCCTTGACTTTCTCTATCTTGACATCCTGCAAATCAACATTCTTTCCTGAAGCAACCTGGCTGACAGCAGAAACTACTAAGCTTGAAAGTTTTTCCTTGTTTGATTCAGCCCCCTTTCCTGTCATTGCAGTCATTGCAATCTGCCTTAAAACATTTTCATTTTCAACCGGCATTGCAATTTCATCCAATATATCCAAAGCCTTGTCAGCAGCAAGCCTATACCCTCTAACTATAACAGAAGTATGAATCTTCTTATCTAATAAATGCTCAGCATACTCAAGAAGTTTCCCAGCCAATAATGCCGCAGTCGTTGTCCCGTCCCCAACTTCCTCTTCCTGAGTTTTTGCTATTTCAACCATCATTTTAGCGGCAGGATGGTCTATTTCCATCTCCTCCAAGATTGTAACGCCGTCATTTGTTACAACTATATTCCCGCTCGAATCCACAAGCATCTTATCCATTCCCTTGGGACCGAGAGTTGTCTTTACAATATCTGCAACTATTTTGGCAGCCATAATGTTATTTCTCTGTGCGTCCTTTCCCATCATTCTGGAAACATTCTCAGGAAGAATATATACAGGAGACTTGTCATCACTCATCCAATTCCTCTATGTTTCTTTTTTTTAAACTTATATATACTATCTTGACAATATAAATGCTTATTAACTTATTAAAATCTAAAAAAAGATGATAACAATAGAGCAGAGATGTAAAGAAAGAGAGATTCCTATTCCAGAATTCATAGCATTCGGTGTATGCAAGATACCAAGAAGAACGCATTTTCTTGAAACTGGAGACTATGTAGTTTTAGCTTCTCAAGTAAAAAGAGGGCTGGCGGTTGAGAGAATTGCAGAGATAGGCTACCTAGAAGCTGGAGATTTCAGAACGGACAGAGGTACTACTGGGCCTATAAGTGGAAATGTATTTATAAAAACTCACAGCAGAGGAAAACCTCTCAAAGGACCAGCTTTAATTATTGAAGGAGACAGACTTTACATAGGTCCTGGATCCGTTTATGAAGCCATTAATAATTAATATTTACTAAGCACATAAAGATAATTCAGCACACAAATCCTTTTTAACACAAAGGATATCTAAAAAACATGAGAAGAATTGCTGTTGGAGATATAATGACACGCAACATAATTTCCTGCGGACCCTCATCAACTCTTTATGATTGTGCAAAAACCATGGCTAAAGAGCGCGTGAATACAATCCTCATAACAAAGAATAAGCGCCTTCTTGGAATTATAACAGCCCGTGATATACTTTGGATTATTACCAAAAAGCCCTCAACCGACCTAAGAAAAATAAAATCCTTAAGAATAGCAAAGACAAAAATAGCAGTGATAAAACCTTCAGCAGACATCTCCCAAGCCATAAGTAAAATGCGCTCATTAAGTTTCAGAAGACTCCCTGTTTTGCTCCGCGGAGAAATTATTGGAATGCTAACTCTTAAAGACATATTAAGCGTTGACCCTTCTCTTTACTCTGAAACCTCGGAGTTAATGGAAATCAGAGAATCTGAAAGAAAGCTGAAAGATTCAAATGTTCCCTGGCCCCTTGAAGGATTCTGCGACAATTGCGGAGCTTTCTCAAATCTTCTAAAAGTCGGACCTAAACTGCTCTGCACTGACTGCAGGGAAGAATTATACTAACAATTTAAAACTATCTCATAGTAAACTATGGAACCTCAAGAAAAAATACATTTGTTATCAGCATAACAATTTTTGATTTATCATATCCAACCAGCAACCGCTCATTTTGTAAATTAACAACATTTTATTTTGAATACTTATTTATTCCAACAACAAAATGTATCCACCTAATTTATTCCTATATCTTCTATTCAATCTATTCACAAAGCAAGATACTAAAAACCTATCAAAAATAAATAAGGGCAAAAGCCCAAATAAAAATCTATAAAGAAGAGAGCCTAATTACTCTCCAGTCGAATCATCGTCTGTTTTATCGTCGTCTTCGTCATCTTCATCATCTTCGAAGTCGTCGTCAGAATCCATTTCCTCTTCTTCAGAGTCCAAGTCTTCATCTTCAGACACTATTTCTTCTTCCATTTTTTATTTTTTAAATTTAATTAAAAAGCATATCCAACAACCCCTTTTAAACTTTTACATCCTAAAAGACATAATTCTTAAGCGAACTTTGTTAATTAACAGGAATTCCTATTTCTATTGGAAGCACTTTATTATAGGAAGCCATTACTTTTTTCAGAAGTTGAACCCTTTTCTTAAATCCTAAAATTCCTATACTTTTTACCTCGCCAGTCTTAACATCTTTCCTCACAAATACACCATCCTGCACTTCACTTGCTATACATTTGGAAGATTCTCCAAATAAGACTTCTAGGAAGTCAGATTCCTTTTCATAATGTATTTCATATAATTCTTCCATTTTACTTGATTTTGTCTATAAAATAGGCTGTTATTACGAAGCCGTCTCCATTTAAATATTTAACGAGAATCATCAAAAAATTCTCAGGATAGGACCTATTTTTATAATGCCTATAAAACTTACAAACAGTTTCATCATAATCAGAATATACAATTTTAGTTGGATTTTCAAGCGTTTCTTTTATCATATCTTCATATTCAATTTCTGGATGCTTCTTCCTAATTTTTGACCATTGTTCCCTTGTTAGCCTAACATTTTTACTATTCTTATCTATAATTTCAAAAATTATATTCATGGAAGTTAAAATATAAATTTCTGCCCCTTATAGACGCTGATAAATCCATACAAGGCAGATATAAAGAAAGCAGTTCCAAAAACATTGTAAACCAAGCTGTTAAGAATATTAAATGAAATGTAGGTTGCGGACAAAAAGACAATTATGGACAGCCAGTCGTTTAGCTTATTCTCAATTCCGCGCCACTTTTTCATATTTTATAAAAGAAAATATAGTTTATTAATCTTGCTAAAGAAAACAATTTAAACACCGTTTCTCTGTATAAATCATGTTTAAAAAAGAGACTTTTGGTTTAAAAAAAGAGGAGCTTAGTGTTTTAAAAAGTCTAAACACTCCAAGTAAAATTCAGGACTTCCTAAACTCCCTTAAAACAAACTTTGAAGAATCCGGAGAAACTTGCATGTCTCCAAGTCTTATTTTAAAAAACAAAAAAGCGCATTGCATGGAAGGCGCTCTTCTCGCTGCAACAGCTCTCCGCCTTCAGGGACACCCTCCTTTAATCTTAGACATGGAATCAACAAAGAACGATTTTGACCACGTTGTAGCTTTATTCAAACAGCACAACCATTGGGGAGCAATAGGAAAAACAAATCACGCCGTTCTCCGCTATCGAGAGCCCATTTACAAAACACCAAGAGAATTAGTAATGTCATTCTTTCACGAATACTTCTTAAATTCAAACGGAAAAAAGACCTTGCGTACTTACTCCTCTCCTGTAAATCTCTCCCGCTTTGACAAGCTCAATTGGATTTCCTCTCAAGAGCCTGTGTGGTTTATCCCAGACCACTTAACAAAAATAAAGCACTTCCCAATCCTAAACAGAAAGCAAATTAGAACATTAAGAAAAGCTGATAAAATAGAGATTCAGGCTGGGAATTTAGTTGAATATAGAGAATAATTACTTATCTCTTAACTAATCGGCTTCTTTTTAGGATTCAGCATATCTGTATTAATCCTATAGTAGCAAATCAATAGAAAGATTTATAAATATAAATTAGTGCAGAATTATATGTTGTTCGGTTGTAAAGTCGAAAAAAGATACTCATTCACATTATGTGCTCTACTTGGAGCAATAATAACTACACCTGGAGTTACCATTTTAGACAAATGGAATTTTGCACCAAAACAAGCATATGTCCAACAAGAGGATTTAAATCAGGACGGAGTTCCCGATTTAGTGATTGAACAACAGAATGGGCATCTAGTTCCAATGTATGGTGCTGAAGAAGAAGGTAAAACGATATACATTTCAGCATCGGCAATAATGGGAAGAAATCCTGATTCAATAACCGATTACAAAACCATAGAATCAAGATTAAACAAACAAGAACAAGTCACATTAAAACACCAAGACATTAGAACACAGAATTAGAGATAATATACTAGAATAATTATCCCCCGCCAATTTCTGAATAAATGTATTCAATTGAGAATTAATCATCTTCTCCATACAATATCGTTCCAGAACGCATTTTATAATCGTGTCTTTCTGCATCTGCGTTAATCAATTTTTTCATAGAAAAACCTGCCAGAATTAAGAAAAAAACACCTACAATAATCATTATAACCTTAATCTTTAATATCTCAACACTAAATCCTGCCAACAAAATAATTATTCCAATAAATCCATAAAAGACAACAGCAAAATATCCTGCCCTTTGATTTTGCTTAGCCCTTCTACCATAATGATAAAGTTCTTTGTTATCCATGGATTTTGGAGGGAATTTTTTTAAAGGAAACTTTCTTTTTAATCAAGTTTCTCCTTCCGTCACCTGTTAAACCTCTTCTTAATTGTCCTCTAAACGTTTTAGCGTAGGATTTTCTAAACTTTAGAGAGCGTAACTTTTTCAAAACCATAGCAATCAATAAATTAAAGAATATTTAAATATACCCAAAAAGTTTACCCCACCAAGTTCCGAATAAATGTGTTCAATTAGAAAAATATTCGATAACCAAGCGAATAAATCTCGCTTTTACAACCTTCCACACTAAAAACCCTAGTCAAATCATAATTCTTCCCTTTAACAATTAAATTTCTCGGAT
>CAYNKB010000024.1:0-10891 GCA_964397725.1 Candidatus Woesearchaeota archaeon
AACAATATAGCCACGTCTCTAAATACTATATCAAAAGCAAGTATGTTTGGAATCACAATTGCAACCATTGTTACCGCAGCAAGAATGCTTGAATAAAACGCTTTTTTGTTTGATAGCAGCCACAAAGCCAATAAAATTTCATAGCTTGAAAATATAGTTAAGAACATCGTTTTTGGAATAACATACTCAACAATGTTGGGGATAAAACCTATCCAATTAGTAGGAGTTATAAACGCTGCAATCCCAGCATATAAGAAGACAATCGCCAAACCGCTTCTTAATATAAACGAAACTAATTTGTTTTTATCCATTTTATTTAACAATTATCTTTCCGAACTTTCCGGAGTTTACGTGATCGTGATATCCCCAGCTTCCTTCTTCATTAAAGGTAAATGTAAACGACTCTCCCTCTCCGAGGGCTTTGCAGGCGTCAAATATGCTCTCTTCATCTGAAGTTCCGCACTTTTTTATATCAGAACCCGGATAAACTGTATGTGTTGGATGCATAGCGCTTGCAGGCCAATACGAGCCAGAATCCTTAGTTGCCCAAGTAACACTATCTCCTTTATTAATTTCTAAATTATTAGGAGCAAACCCTGAAGAAGTCATTTCAATAGTATATGCCTTTGAGCCGTCAGGATTATTTTGAACTTGAGCCGGAACTATCTGATTCTCGTTTGGCTGGGTATTTGTATTGCCTTCGCTTCCATTGTTTCCGCTGTAATAATACGCCAATCCACCTATAATCAAAAGAACAACAATAGTCAAAAGTATAATCGTGTTCTTTTTCATCTCTCGTAGAATATTTTAGGGTTTATAATTCTTGCGGAATTAAATTCTATTGAAATATTTTTATCTAAATTCTTTGGGAATCTGTAAATTTACTCCATTCATACGCGCAATTCGTTCTACTAAAAAAGTTGGTTCCATTATAGGCAACATCTGTTCTAAACCATATCTTGAAAGAACACATTCTGTATATTCTCTTGTTCTTAGAAAAAAGTCTGGATCTTCTGGCAATATAGATAGTGCCCTTTCAGGACTTCTTGTTATCCATTGAACAAATATATCATTTGGTTTGATTCTGCTTTCATATAGAGATCTAAGTGTGGGATCGTTAGAAAGTTCTTCAGGATTGCTTCCACACTGAGCGATAAAATAGGTAGTAAAAAAGTACCCCATTTTTTCGCTAATTCCATTATCACCTAATGGTATATTATAGTTTCTCTTAATAGTATTTCTAATATTTTTAAGTTGATTTTTTATTATAGCTAATTGTTGGGGATTATTGGAACAATTTAGATTGTCAATTCTTTGATATTCCCATAATAACGGAGGAAGAGCCCTTCTTAATCTAAAAATAGTTTCTACATCCTTTAAGATTGTTCCTTTGGAATAATCAAACTCTTGATCAATTATACCACTTAAAATGTTATTGCCTAAATCTTCAAAATTTCTTAAAAGTGCCTGTTCCATCCCGATATTTTTCTTTTTATCTGTTTGTCTTGCCTCAGAGAAGACAGCGTCATAAGCTTTTTTTGAAGTTGAATCTAAGGGTTCTCCGAACTTCAGGAGTAAATGTATAAGTGTCCAGTCGCCAAATCTTACTCTAAGGTCAAAAGGAAGAGGAAGAGCACAAGAAGAATTGTAAACACAACTTAAATAACACTTGCTCACTAAATCAAAATCCTCATATACTCTTAAATAGCTTCCAATATTATTTTTTAACTGAGGAATATTAGTTGTAATTATTCCATCTCCAAGCAATCTATCCATTCTTTTTATATCGTGCACTACTCTGTCAGATATATCTTTTGTTATATGTGATACCATATAAGAATCAAGACTACTATCTATTGTTTTCATCAAATGGGAAACTATAGAATCAACTTCTCTTGATACATTAGAGCGGCTTTCTCCTCTTTCTTTTTCTTCTTCCGTAAACATAGTTAATCCTCTTCTTTCATTTAGTCTTTTCATTACTTGCTGCCTTGCAACTCTCCAAATTGTTCTATTTCTGGCAAATCCATCTGGATCCTCTGGTTCTCCAACAAATTCTGAAAATGGTGGTCCAAATTCATCGGATAAAATCTTCAAAATATGATAACTTCCAGGTCCTACCCTTATCCTTCCAGATGTTTCAAAACCCTTCTCCCATAACTTAATTGTTTCAAGGGAAGGAGGTTCAGAGATATTTTGTCTGTAAGAAGAGGTTGAATTTTGTATAGTTTTCCATATATAGTTCGCCCCAATATCATATTCCACTCCAGAAAACATATGTTCTCCTTCATTCAGTATTTTTTGTTCCAAATTCTCAGGGCTGATTATTCTATTACCACAATCATCTCTCTTCTCCGCAAGAGTTTCCATTAGTGCCCTCCTAAATCTTGATATTCTTACACCTCTGGAGTCTACTTCAAAAACCTTATCTATGGCTCTTCTATAAAGAGGATATCTTTCCATAACTCCTTCTACATCCTCTAAAGTAGTTCTTACTTGTCTATTATCATATACTACTCTTTCTCCAGTATTCAAATCAGATACCATTTTTCTAATAAAAGTAGTTGGAGCTAATTGTACAGTTACATAATCTCCACCTGAAAGAATAGAATTCCCGCCAGTAGTTTGTATATAATATCTAGTAGATTCTTCTTTTTCTAGCTGTCTTTTTCTTTTTGATTTTCTAGACATAAAATTATCGTACAAAACAAGTTAATAAAAATTGTTGTGTTATCTTAAATCCTTTCTCTTCTTAAAAGATTAGCATTTGCAACAACGCTTATTGAAGAAAGAGCCATCGCCAGCTCCGCAATAATCGGATTTAGTACACCCCCAACGGCAAGCGGGATGGCAACAACATTATATCCGAATGCCCAAAATAAATTCTGTTTTATTTTTCTGAACGTTGCCTTGGATAAATTAATTGCCTGAACAACTCCTATCAACGAACCCTTGACAAGCACAATATCTCCAACTTCTATTGCAATGTCGCTTCCCGAGCCCATGGCAATGCTGACATTGCTCTGCTTCAATGCAGGCGCATCATTAATTCCATCTCCCACAAATGCAACCATGCCTCTTTTTTGCAATTCTTCTATCTTCTTTGCCTTTTCTTCTGGAAGAACATTAGCAATGACTTCATCAATTCCAACTTGCTTTGCAATAGCTCTGGCTGTTGTTTCATTATCTCCTGTAATCATTACCGTTCTAAATCCTCTTTTTCTCAAAGCGCGGATGGCTTTAACAGAATCTTCCTTAACAGCATCGGCAACCGCAATTGCTCCAATAACTTTTCCGTTTTCAGAAACAATCATAGTTGTCTTTCCTTCCTCCTCCCAGCTTTTAATCTGACTTTCTATTATTTTGAAAGAAATCTTTTTCTCATTCATTAATGTCCTGTTTCCAATTACTATTCTTTTGCTTCCAAGCCTTCCTTCTAACCCTCTTCCCCGCACTACAGAGAAATTAGTAAATTTCTTATAATTTTTCAAGCCGGCTTTTGCAACAATCGCCTTTGCAATTGGATGCTCGCTCATATTCTCCAAACTTCCTGAAATTTCCCAAAAGTAATCTTCCTTGATTTTACTCACAAAATTAGTTACTTCCGGCTTTCCTTTAGTAATAGTTCCGGTTTTGTCGAATGCTACCGTCCTAACTTCTTTCATCGTCTGAATTGCTTCTCCTTTTCTGATTAGAATCCCGCGCTTTGCCCCCATTCCGCTTCCGACTGTTAAAGCGATAGGCACCGCAAGCCCTAATGCACATGGACAGGCTATAACAAGAACAGATATTGCTACTCCAAGAGCTCTGCTCCAGTCTCCTGAGAAAATAACCCACCCGATAAATGTAAGCACAGTAAGAACCAATATCGCAGGGACGAAAATATTTGTAACTTTGTCGGCAACTTTCTGAATCGGCACTTTTGTTCCCTGCGCCTCTTCAACCAGATTTATAATGTGCGCAAGAAATGTGTCGCTTCCTATTTTCGTTGCCTTCACATAAAGAATACCGTCCTGATTAATAGTTGCTCCGATAACAGTATCTTTTATTTTCTTCTCCACTGGCATACTCTCTCCGGTAATCATGCTTTCATCAACTGCGCTCTGTCCCTTAACAATAACGCCGTCCGTAGGTATCTTTTCCCCGGGCTTAATGACCATTACATCATCAATCTTGACTTCGCTTATTGGAATTTCAACTTCATCTTTTCCTCTTAAAACTCTCGCTTTTTTAGCTCCCAATTCAAGAAGTTTTTTAATCTCCTGGCTTGCTTTCCCTCTGGCTTTAGTCTCTATATATTTTCCCGCAATAAATATAGCCATAATCATAGCGGCAACGCCGGAGTAATCCTGAACTTTAATGAAGAACGCTAAAATGCCAGTTAGATATGCAACAATTGTTCCCAATGCAATAAGAGAATCCATGCTGAAATAAAAACTGGTAAATCCTCTAATGCCTGCTCTAATAGTCTGCCACCCAAAGAAAAATATGACTGGAAATCCTATAATTAAAATAATAAGAGAATTAAACTCTCCAAAAAGCATAATTTCAAAGAACCTCTCCAGTACCATCAGTATCGCAACCGGAATTGCAAGTATCCATGCTCCTAACAGCCTTCGTTTCCAGAGTCGTATCTCCTGCTCCTCAAACGATTCGTGATGTTTATGTTCCATAGAATTTATCCCGCGTGAATTTCAACCGCCTTATATCCTGTTCTTGCAACTGCCTGCTTCAACTCCTCTTCAGAAACGCCGTCTTCAGCTTCAACAATGCTTTTGTTTGTCATCAAACTCACAGAAACGTTTTTCACGCCTTTAACTTTTCGTAAACTGCGCTCAACATTTCCAGCGCACGAAGCGCAATGCATCCCAGAGATAGTTATTTTATATTTCTTCATCTTTTTCCTCCCTTATTATTTAATTCCTTAAATAACCATAATATAAACAATATCAATGCAATAACTCCAAGCATCATTATCAACCATCCAAAAATCCACATAGCTCCAAATCCGCCATAAAATCCACTCATCATACTATAACTTCTTCCCATCATGCCATAACCTCCATTGTTAAGTCCAAATCCTCCATAGCCCATCATTCCAAATCCGCTAAATGCTACAAGTAAAACTACAACTAAGATAATTACAAGAGCTGTTTCGTTTTTATTTTCCATGTTCTTTTTTCCCTTCATGCAGAATATGAATGCAGTATTGGGACATATGGCTGTCAATTAATGCCATTAGCGGGCTTATTGTTTTTTCGTCCAATTTATAATACCTGAATTTGCCTTCAACACCATATTTAACAAATCCACACTGCTTTAATCTGGCAAGGTCATGTGAAACGGCTGTTTGATTCATATTTAAATCTTTCATAATCTCAGAAACATTCTTCTTTCCGTTTCTTAAAATGTTAATAATCTTTAATCTTGATTCCGAGCACAAAGTTCCAAAAAATATCTTATAAGCTCCATAAATCTCATTTTCCTTAAATCCTTCCTTATGGCACTGCTGTAACATGTTTTTGTTTAACATATGTTAATAGACTACATATAGTATTTAAACTTTATGGTTTAGTTTTCTTCAATCAAATGGTATCCTTTCTCCTTAAGCAAAGCAATTATATTCTCTGTATTAACATGTTTATAGGTTATTATATGAACTCTCTTTTTCAGGACATCTATTTCTATGCTTTTAATTGCGAAGTTATGTCTGAGAGTTTTTTCCATAAAATCGGCGCACCAACTGCAATAAACACCTTCTTCTATTATCAAGTTGATTTCTTTATCCATTTATCCAAAATAACTTAGGCATTCCTGTGTGTCCGCATGGTGTCCTAAATGTTCTTTCCATGCGCTTATGCTTTCGCCGCTTGGAGGTCTGCATTTTTCAGGCATGTTGCCATACTCTCCGCTTGCAGCATTTCCAGTCGCTTTTCCAAAGTTAAGGTTTATTATTCCAAAGCTAGTTAGTAAAAGCAGGAGAATAATTGCGATTAAGATTCCATAAATTATTACTCTTCCATCAATTTCCATTAAGCATGAGACTCCTTTCATTTTTCATTGTTTTTTTATGATTCAGCATAAATGCAATACCGATAACGCTTGACGCAATGCCTATGGAAAAAAAGACTTTTTGATATGTCATTAAAAACGATGTAAAAACACTTAAGCCTGTAATTCCTACCAGTGGAATAATGTTCAGCAGATAGTGGCTGCAGCACGCAATCATCGACCCGCCGGAGATTGTTCCAGATGTTGCGGCGCCGGCTTTTATTGTTGCGTCATATTTTATAGAAGTATACAGCCCAATTTGAGTTCCAAAGCCTATAGAAAGAGGAACAAGCCAGACCCATAATCTCTTAAATTCATTTAATGCAAACCCATAACTTTGAAATATCGTAAGAACAGAAATATAAAATGCCAAGATTCCTAATCCTGCCAATATTCCATAAGAAAGAGCCTTGCCGTTGATTTTCATTTTAGTGGTATATTATGCTGAGTGAACTAACAATAAGCAAACCAAGAATGACTATTACAGCGATTATAGTCTTCCAGGATACTTTCTTTTTTTCTTCCTGATTTTCATCATTTGAAGAATTATTCTGACAGCAGTTCACTTTGCACCTCCTTTAAAAAGATCTTTCATCATAAAGATGTGAAGAAATATCATGAGCCCAATAGCTCCAATCGTTGTCCACTTGCTGGAGATTCCAAAGAGTGGAAGTGCAATTATGATTGCTAGTGGTATAACACAGGCTAAAGCCATCATTACCATATGGCTTGCATGATGGTTTTTTTTCTTTTCATGATTCATTTTAATTCATTCCTCCATATACAGTATCATCGCTGATAGTCTGTGCTGCATACTTTTCCTCTAGGGCTTTTTTAATATCCTCTTTATTTTTGCCTTCTCCATAGAGTTGTTTTGCATAAAGAGCATCTTCATAGCATAATCCGCACTCTGAAGCATGTGCATCCCACACGCCGCCATTATTCACATCTCCCTGCATAAAACAATCAATCAGCCCTCGTGAATGCAATCTTCCCCCATGATTTGCAGCATCGCTCATGCAGCCGCAATTACATAGCAGTCCTGTTAATTTATCTCCTTCTAATTTGGCAAAAGAATATGCTTCCTTTATTCCAGGTTTTGTAAAGGCATAATTTGGAAGATCCAAAGGATTTGCATAAGCCATTTTTATAACGAAAAAAGTTCCAATTATAGAAAGAATGAATATTCCAATCCAGAGATAGTTATACTGGTGTTCTTTCATTCTTTGCAGCACTCCAATAGTTTTTTTATTCCGGAAAATATGCTTTTCTTTTCTTTGTTCTCGTATGAAATAGAAATCTCTTTTTGACTTCCCATATTAATCTTCCAGAACAAAGCATAAAGTTCTGCTGCATCATTATAAGACTGCTTTGCATCTTCTTTTTTCCCTTCATGCAAAAACCTGTTCCCAATTTCATATAGTCTCATGCTTGAAGCCAGCAGATGTTTGCTCATGCACCACGTCTCGCTGTCATCTTTCTTGACGAGTTTAGCAAGAAGCCTTTTTCTTAACTCTCTGCATGTTTCTAATATTTCAAGAAACTTTTCATCCTGCGTTTTTACAAAACTAAAGAATGAATGTTCTTCCAAGCTTACAAGATTCATCAAAGCTATGCTTAAATCTTCTCCTGCAGATAAATCTAATTCATTCTTCTCCTTTATTTCTGAAATTGTTTTAATAAAGTTTTTAGTTTTCATTGTATGAAGCAATACCTCCTATTGCGAATACTTGAAAATATATTATTTTCATTGAAATATCCCCCAAAATAATAATGCATTTAATATCAATGCTCCGAATGTAAGAGCCATAGTCTGATAATTGAACAATACTTTTCCTTCATTTCTCTTCTTCATTTCATTGCTGGCAAAGAATGCGGCGAAAGAAACTACTGCTCCTGAAATTGTTCCAAAAATTATTTTTTCCATTCCAAATATTCTATATGTATTTGCCAGTCCGAATATGCCTGCATAATAGAAGCTTAGCACAGTAAGAACAAACGTGGCGAATGTTATGCTCCCAATTCTCAAAGAGGCATTGCCTCCAATTTTTTTCTTTTTAAGTATATTATTAACCCAAAGTGCAGAAGAAACAATCATAGCCCCGACAAATACTCCAACAATAGAATCGTCCCATCCTAATGACCTTGTTACTCCAACTCCAACAATTGTAGCGGCGGTGCAAAGAGGGCAATGAGCCATAACACTAGGCATAATTGCAATTATGCTCAATAAAGGTATTAGTAACAATCCTAATATTTTATATTTGCGATTATTCCTAATCTTTTTCTCTTGCTTGTTTCTCATGTTTGTTTTTTTCATATTTCTCTCTATTTTTTCCAAAATAAAAAATAAAAATTTAAATTAATTTTATTAACAGCCTCCAACCATTCCAGCTCCGCTCGACCCGCCAGATACACTAGATGCACTTACTTTGCCTTGAAGTCTTGCAGGGATTGTCCCATGCATGTCATAGTTCATCTTTTCATTTTCTGACCAGCCGATTGTATCCAGCTTTCCAGAGTCAGCTACTGTATTTCCAGTTATGCTAGATGCCTTATATGTCAAAAAGAGTACTGATAAAAACAGCACTCCAATGACAATCCACATCAGCGTATTTTTCTTTATTTCCATTTTATTTTAGCATCCTCCAACCATTCCAGCTCCGCTCGATGCTGCTGTTTTAGCTGCTGATGCAGTTGCCTGCACGGCTCCTGTTCCTATTGAGGAAGCTTTGAAAGTCAGGAAGATTGTTGCAATAACCAACGCTCCTATGATTACCCACATCAGCGTACTTTTCTTTACTTTCATGCTATTACCTCCTTTCATGCCATTTTCCTTGTCTTCGTGTTTTGTATCTCCACAGCAATCCATTTTTTTATCCATTTTATTTAATTATGTTAAAGGAAAAAATAAAAATAAAAATTTCCTATTAACATCCTCCAACCATCTGACTGCTTCCGCTTCCTGCCGATGCCTGATTTTCTGCGCCTCTGTAAAGATTTGAAGCAAGATTCACATAATTTGTGTAATCAACGCCGTTTGCCTTCAATGCTTCAGCTTTCTTTTCATGAACTCCTGGAAAGAACAAAACTTTCCATTTTCCTAGCTCTTCCAAGATTTCCAAGTCAGTCATATCAGGATGCTCTGTTAGCAAATATTTTGCCAATCCTCTCATAGCATAACTATGGGCGCATCCGCATGCTCGCTCTCCATTGCTAAATACAAGTGTTTTTGCCCCGCAGCAATATTCGCACGCAATTGAACTTCCAATTTTTACATATCTCTCCATTTGCGCGCTATTTAACTGCATGTCTTCATATTTTGTCAGCTTCGCCATAGTCGCATCCGCCAATTGAGGATTGCTCGCAGATACATCATTATATGATACTCCAATTTCACTCCCATAAACATCAGGAGTTCCCTTTGGCAGTACATCTAAAGCAGAAACTGTGCCTATTCCTGTTGCAACAGCGTTTCCATTTATGCTTAAATTGTCTGCCCCATATATCTTCACTCCATTGTATACAAGCAGGACAGCAAGCACAGCAATTATGACATACTGCACGGTAGTCTCAGTGTTGGATTTTTTTCCTCCTTTCATGGTTTGATTTTCGTTTTCCATGGTTCTTTTAGGAAAGTAAATCTATATATGCGCTTTTGCGGAACTAGTTCCGCATTGTATTTTAAATAAAGAATCATTTACAAATAGAATTCAATTGTGACTAAATAGTTTATGCCACTTTAAATGCTCATAATAACTGCTCCAAAGCATTCCGAATGTAAACGCAAAAATAAGCTCTTCTAAAGGAACTCCGAGGATTAAAATTCCTGATAAAGCCTGCAGATTCCAAAATCTTTCTATGGCATAAGGATAAATATTATTGAAAGAAATGAAAAATATAAAGTATAAGGCTAAAAATAATATTCCTCCTAAAATAATCTTTATCTTTAAGTCAGGCCTGCACAACATTGCAGCCATACCTCCTATAAACATCGCTATGCTCGCAGAAGAGATAGGATTCAAATTTGTGAAGGAAAATAAAATTAAAAATACGATAACTGGTGAAAATAAAGACAATGAATGAAACTTATGTCTTCGGGCATGTATATTCCGCATGCTCATTTTCTTATGCTTGGATTTGAATACCATTTCATAAATTATAGAGCCAATCCCTCCAATCGCAAAACTAAAGATTAAACTTTCTATATCAAAACCTGTATTTGCTGCGAGATTAAATAAAGAAGGCGGGCTCCAGTATTCAGGAACAAATAACACCTCCGTCAAACCAAAAGGCATTGTGAATAGGCTTACCACAAACATCTCTTTCCTTGACGCCCTATTAAATATGAAGATAACTATCCAAATTGCAAATAATATTAATGAAAATATTAACCATTCATTAAATATAGCCATTCTTCATTAATTTCTTATAGAGTTATATATTTTTGCAAAAAGCCATCCGGCAATCAAAGCTATAACAATAACCTCTATTGTCCCAAGCAACGCTCCGCCAAGTGTTATCGGCTTTGTTATTTGGCTTATATCAATGCCATGAAATATAGCTCCGAACAAATTTGTAGTTGCTTGCGGCGCAATTAAAATCAGCAAAGCACAAACTATAGAAATTATTCCTGTGGCTGCTGCCAAGCTGAAGGACACTCTTTTCGCGCTCAATTTTTCTGCCATTTTTTTCAACCTCCTTTTTCATTTTTATTTATTGCATATTTTGTTATCTTAAGACTGCACGATTTATGTTTTTTACACCAATCTTGGCATCTTTTAGCAATCTTCTTATCATCATAAATAAGCCCGCATTCTATGCATTTATATCTTTTCAT
>CAYNKB010000025.1:0-10580 GCA_964397725.1 Candidatus Woesearchaeota archaeon
TATGGAAAAAACATTGCACCAATTGGATACGGCACAAATCCTCCGAATTTTAAAATTGATTATATTGCTTTAAATTCAATAGGAAACCCTCCGGTTCCAGTAATATCAGATGATGTTTTGCTTGATAAAACGCAGGCACAAGCGGCAAAGTATTTCTATGAGCAGGCACTCTCAAATGGCTTTGTTAAGGATACTTCAACAACTGATTTTTCAAGCATTGCAGCAACTGGCTTTGGATTAACGGCTTTTGCAGTAATGGCGGAGCGTTATGGCTCAACATCGGAGTGGACATATACCCCAGAACAATTAAGGGTAAGAACAAACCAAATTCTGGATGCATTAATAGATATTCAAAATGGGCAATCACAAAGCGAATCTTTTTATGGAAAGGAAGGTTTGTTTTACCATTTTATTAGAGCAGATGGAACAAGAGCTCCAGGCTCAGAAGTTTCAACAATTGATTCAGCTATTTTGTTTGCAGGAATTATTACAGCAGGAGAGTATTTTCAAGGAGAAACAAAGCAAAAAGCAGATACAATTCTAGAAAGGGCAAATTGGTCATATTTTTTAAAAACGCCGCAAAATAATTTTCCATCAAACAATGGAATTGATTATCAATTCAGCCATGGATGGGATCCCAGCAGCGGTATTTTTAGACAAACATGGGATCGTCCGGGCGATGAATCAATTCTTATTTCAGTAATATCTCTAACATCTGATCCAAATAATACAGATTTTCAGAAATCTCTATTTAGCTGGCAAAGAGTAAAAAGAAATTATGCAGGTTATGAATTAGTTAATTCTTATTTTGGTTCTTTGTTCACTTATGAATTTGCTCATGCTTGGATTGACTTTCAAGCAATAGGAAAAGACAAGCCAAATGAAATAATGCCGGGCGTTGAAGCAGTTGATTGGTGGGAAAACAGCATTAATGCAACAAAAGCATCAAGACAATTTGTAATTGACAATTCAGCAGCTTATTCTTCATATGGCTCAGACAGCTGGGGCTTGAGTGCCGTCTATAAGCCTAACGGACAATATGAAGGAGGATATGGGGCGTTGCCGACAGATTCTGGTTCAGCATTCCATGACGGCACAATTGCTCCCTACAGCAGTGTCAGCACAATGCCATTTTTCATAAGAGAAGATAATCGCAACTTATCTAATAATCTTGGCTTTAAAGCCCTTCGTCACTTTTATGACAACTATTACTGGGATTTATGGGGGCAATATGGCCCTAAAGACTCTTTTAATTCTAATAATGAGTTTAGTAGAATATATCTTGGAATAGATCAGGGACCAATTGTTCTTATGATAGAGAATTATAGGACTGGTTTTGTCTGGCGGCAATTTTTAAAGGATGAGACAGTAAAAACAGCAATAAAAAAAGTCTTTGAATGCCCATCCCAGCCGGGAGTATATGGTCCAGGCGTTGGAGCTTGTGATTTATTGCCTCCAGTTATTGAGGTTACACCTTTGGTTTTGAACATGAGTTTTAACGAGCCTCGCGGAGTAAGCGTGTTTGAAGATATTGGCTCTGGAAATAGCAACCCTGGAATTTGTGCTGTTGGGGCGTTGGGAGGAATGTGCGGAAGAGAAGATATTGAAAATCCTGCTAATAGCGTTGAAGGCAGTGCCCAAGGCACTAGAGCAGTTTTTTTAAATGGAGATTATTTGAGGATTCCAGATATTCTTTATGATCTGCGGAATGGGTTTACAATCAGCACATGGGTAAAGATTGATAATAGCGTTGCAGGTAATAGATACATAATTGAGAGAAGAGATTTAAATGATGCATTTGAAAGAAACTTCTTGCTTTACGTGGGAAATGATGGATTTGCAAGGTTTACTTTTAACTCTTTGAATAAGACTAACGACTGTTATGCAGTAGGAGTTACAAATATTAAGGACAATCAGTGGCATCATGTTACAGCTGTTTATGAAGTTCCTGCTACTGGAAATAAGAAATGCAAATTATATGTTGATAATGTTTTAGAGAAAACTGATGGGCTTATCTTGGGATATCCATTAGGATACGGGCAGAATATTTACATAGGGGGGAACGTTTACAAGAATACGGCTGGAAAAGTTGTTGTGGGAGCGAAGCTGAAAGGATGGGTTGATGGATTAAGAATTTATGATAGAGCTCTTAACACTACAGAAGTAAATGGCTTGTATACTCATGTTCCGGCAGGCAGAGAAATAATTGACATTCGGTTTGATGAGCAGCTGCCTTACTTTGTTGACTTTGTAAGTTTGTGGAGTAATAACGCTTTATGTTATAATGGATTTTGCTCAAGAGTGAATATAAATGGCAAGGAGGGGAATTCCTTCTTTTCTCATACCCTTTTGCCTTTGCAGTATGCCAAGATAAACAATGCTCCTGAATTTGATCTACAAGATGAGTTCACCGTAAGCACATGGGTAAGGCTTTTTGGAAATAGTACAGGAAATAAATATATAATTGACAAGAGGAATTTAAATAATGGTACTGAAAGAAACTTCTTGCTTTACGTAGATTCAAATGGGAAGGCGAGATTTACTTTTAACTCTTTGAATAAGACTGGTGATTGTAGTGTAGCAGGAATCACTGATATTAGAGACAACTCATGGCATCATATTACAGGAGTTTATACAGGAAGTGTGGATAAGAAATGCAAGCTTTATGTTGATGCTCTTGCTGTTAGGACAGACGGGCTTGTATTGGGAACTCCACTTGGTGTTGGACAGGACATATACATCGGAGCGAATGTTTACAAGAATGCCGGCGGGACAATCTTAGCAAACGACAAATTAAATGGGTGGGTTGATGAAGTAAAGATTTACTACAGCAGGGCTCTTAATGCTAGCCAGATAAGTGTTTTATGATTTGATTAAGATTTGGCTGATTGGAATATACCTAAATATCTAACTTTCTATATTGATATAACTTCCTGTGTCGAGATCTATCCTGCTAAAATCAAAATCGTCATCGCTTTTTACGGTGTATTCAGGAACCCTAAGGCAAAGAGCTCCGATTCTTCTGGCTCCTTGAGTATCTTTATAGGAGTCTCCTATGACTAAAAGATTGCTTGGCAAGATATCATAATGTCCGATTATAATATCAAAATGCTTGACAGACAGTTGGTTAAGCAAATGAAAGCTGTCAAATCTATCTATATTAACTCCGCAGTCATGAAGCTCTGCTTTTACAACTTCTATAGGCGCATCTGAAGCAGAGGCTATTTTTATGCCTCTTTTATCGCACATATCAAAAAAAGCTTCTAAGCCTTTTCTTGGAGGGCATGCATTATCATGGTCATCGCTGGCTAAAACTGTTCCATAAATATCCAATGCGACTACTTTAATATCTCTTACTTTGGTATCTCCTGCCATGATTTTCTTTCAATACTTGAATATTTAAGCGTTTGCAATAATTGTCCAATCAAAATAAGATATATTAAAAATATTGGAAAAGCTTATATAAATCAATCTCTCTTATCTGGTAGAATGTTATCAACTAAATACAGACATTTGGCAGCTGCAATATTGTTTGCAACTATTCTCTTAATTTTTCTATCGGGCTCTGTATCTGCGAAATATGAGGTAAAACAGGTTAATAATGGCAATTTAATAGAGCACAGATTCTTCTTTAATGAGAATCACTTTATGACAGTAATAGATGACCAAGGAACTTTAAATATACGTCCGCATCCAGGAGCAGACATAAATGGGTGGGGGAGCTCCTTATATTTGCAGCCGTTTTTACCTGGAGCAACACTAAAATATACAAAAATAGAGAGCATAAAATCAACTACGGATGGAATAAAATTAATAGCCTCTGGAAAAGTATCTAAGGGGAAAAATGAAAATTATGGGCAATGGCAAACAACGCTAGACTTTAGTTATAATCAACAGGAAAAAACGATTCAAGGAAAAGGAGAGTATGAAGTTAATCTTGACAGCCAATTGTCGCCTGAAACAGGAGATTTAAATTTATACAAACTTGCAAGCAATTATCTTGATGATGTGCCTCTTTTGACAGGGCAAGTAGGAGACACAGGAGACATGGAAAAAGCGGAGGTTGCTGGAGATTCTTTTTCTTTTAACTGGATTCCTGAAAACCAGCCGGTTCATTTCCCGCAGGATTTAACAAACTACTTGTCAGTAGATGTCATTGGAAGGTATAATAATGTCGATACGGCAGCACAGGGTTATGATCCAATTGCTGCTGCATACAAACCAAGCATGAAAGTAATTTTAGATGCACAAAATCCGGAAACTAAAATGATATTTGGAGGGATATACGACGAGGAAAAAAGCAAAGATTTCTTTGAGGATAATGTCGGAATAACTCCTCTAATATTAAAAGGTTCACAACAGACAGATTTCAAATTTGATATAAGCATAATTTCAAACTCCATTGAGCCAAGCGGCGAACCTGAAACTATCTGGGAGTTCTCTAAATTCGTAAATTTATACAAAGTATACAGGTCTTACACGTGTGTTGTAGAGAAGAAAAATGCCTGCCCGAGTGAAATAAGCTGGCAGGGGAAAAAACTGAACTTCCAATTTGATGTAAAGAACAAAAAGGAGCTTACAAGAAATGTAGAATTCATATTCAATGTTGATTATGTTATACCAAATGAAGGATACGCGATAGTGGATATATATGCAGGCAAGAAAGGAACTGCATTAAGTAAAGCTGGCACAATTAAAATAAAAAGCACTGGAGAATATGCTGCAACGATACCAAAGAAGTTATTTAGAAAAGGGCAAAACATAATATCAATGCGCGGAAGAAACGTTGTTGTTGGATATGGCAAAAGCCCGCCCGGATTTGTTATTGATGAGGTAAGCCTGAAAACAATTCCAAGTTAAGGGCTTTACTGCAAAAACCGCAAAACAAAATGATAAAAAGTTTAGAAACAGAAGTTAATGAGCAATATCAAAGATTGCCTATTAATCCAAGGAATACTCAAAAAAGTTCTAAAGGGATAGGTTATTATATATCGGTTGGTTTGGTTTCACTTCTTCCTTTTTTTTATAGTGATAGAACTTATGCGCAGTTCACCACGGATGGGAATGTCTCCCCTGAGGGGAAACCCCTGAAAGTATTATCAAGTCCTTATTTATTTCACGACGATCAAAATATCGAGCGGCGAGCTGCTGAGCGGCGAACTGCCGAGATAGGATACTCTATCGAGCCAAGATGTTCGCCAAAAGTTGCAGTGTTTGTAGACCCAAATTTAAATATGACTGTTGATGAAGTAAGAGCTAAAGAACCTTATTTTTTCAAAGATGATGAGGTAGTAGTTGGAAATCGCAGGGATTTAGAGATAGAGAAGGATATTGATTTTATTGTTGAAATAAAAAAAAGCAGGATGGTTCTCCGTAATGAAACTCTAGAGAACATTGCAGAAGGATTCGGAAACATAAAACGCCCATTGAAAAAACAACCTTATAAAGAAGTTTCAGTCTATTTACCTTACATACTCTCTTATCGCGATGAAAATGGCATGATGGGTGGAATGAATGTTTTATTTGGAGAGGCTGTTGGAAGAAGATCAGAGCTAAATTTTAGAGAAGGTAGGGATCCTAATGACTTTCCAGAGATAAATTTTAGACCAGAGCTAAGTTCTATAGAACCCAGATATTCATTACCTACTAAAGTTAAGTGGGTAAGGGTTATTCTTGTGAGTGATTATTCTTTTCAACCAATGGCGGTAAAGGATTTAAAAGATGAGGCCTTGAGTTCTGCCTGGCAGGACCTTCCTTATTTTGCAGCTCACGGCGGAAATGACTTAGATAAGAAGATTGCCAGCAAAGCAAGGATTTTTCACATGAAAAAAAGCCCTGGTCAATCTTCTTCGAATCCAAACGAATTTAAAAACGTATTCCTACCAAATGAAGTTAGAAAAGATGGCAGGGGTAATTATGTACTTGAGATTGGATTAAGCAATCCTTTGCCAATACGTATTCATGGCGAGATAATCGGCGAGGGGGATTGGAAAGAACAAAGATTGAAAAGATTGTATTGGCGTTCAGAAGCTTTGTTTAATTTATCCCCTTACGAGGACAAAATTGTCCAGATGCCTTTAACATTACTCTCTGAAGACTCTATCCCTCTTGGAAATATTGCTCCAGCAAGACTTCAGAGCATGATAAAAGCAAATTCTAGAATTAAGTTTGAGGAAATTGTACTTCCTGATCTTCTCCCTCCAGATGGATTGAAGCCATAAAGCGATTAGAGTTGCTGGAAAAGCGAGAAGAGAACTGATGATGTTGAAGTTACGTGGAGATTGTGTTAAAGCTGCTATTCTGCGAAAGGTATATAAGCATGATTTTATTTGTCTGTTGAGTCTAGAGGGTTTGGTTGGTGTATGAAAAGAGGAAAAAGGAAAAGTTTTGTTTCTTGCATGTTTGCATGTTTAGTTATTTTTATATTAGTTTTTAGTTTATTTTCTTATGGTGCTTTGGCTGCTGAAGGAGATGGTGTGGCGGAATTTTCAGATGCTGGGATGACTCCAAACAATATATTTTATGGATTTGAATTATGGAGAGAGTCAAGAGAAATTAATTCTGCTGAAACAACTTCAGAGAAAATTGCACTTGAAATGCAGCATCTTGCTGAGAGATATTCTGAAATGCATCAGTTAATTAATGAAGGGGATGAAAAAGCTAAAATTGCTGCTAAGGAAGCAGAAAGAATATATAGCAATATAGGGGGACATATAGAGCAGATTGTTGATGAGAGTTCTATAAGTATAGAACAGATTCAATCTGGAGATAGTTCTTTACATGATTTATTGGAAATAGAAAATCAGTTGTTAAATATAGAGAATACCTTGCATGCTGAAGTAGTAGAATTAACAGAGAGCCAAATAGAAGCTGGAGCTATTGAGGAAGAGGCAGGAAGCGAGATAGTAACTGCTACTGAATTGGGAGGAGCAGTTGCAGGAAATAGCTTTTTTGAGGAGAAAGAGGGTATTATAGATCATCTTTCGGAGAGTATTCCAGAGATAGAGGCAGAGATTGTTGTTGCTGAAGCGGAAAAAGATTCTGGAATTGAGGGAGGATATAAGGAAACAGCCAACACGGAGCGGATTGAGGAGTTGAAAGATAAAATTGAAGAATTAAATGGGAGGGCGGAGGCATTGAAAGAAGGAGGGGATACAGAAGGCTCTGCCGCTTTAGAGACGCTTGTTGCTAATGCAGAAGTTCACTTGCAGAAATCCGAGTATGCTTTGGAAAATGAAATTTATGGGAGGGCTTATGGGCAGTTAAACAGTGCAGAGAGGTTAATTTTGAATGCAGAGAGGAAGATAAGTGAGGGAGAGATAGATATAGGTTTTGTAAAGGAAGTTATTGGAGAGCCTGTTGATGTTATCAATGGAGAGATTGATGATCAGATTGAGGATAGTGAAGAGATTATTAGAACTTATGAGGACGAGGCGTACAAGAAAAGAATTATTGAAGAGTATCCTGAAAGGGAAAGATATTATAAAGAAGAATATGAGAGAGCAAAAAAATCACAAGAGCTTACTGATAAATTGAGGGCTGGGGGTGTTATGGACAAATGGTTTGAGGAATTAAGAGCTGAGGGATTGTCTGAACAGGAAGTAATGGCAAATATTGGCAAGAGATGGGATGCTGAATTCAAGAATGTTTATGGAGAGGAATACATGCCTCCTGGATTTATTAAGCCAATTGAAAGAGAGGAAACAATAGAAGAAAGAGGAGAGAAAGCTAAAAAGTCGGAGGAGCTTACTAATAAGTTAAGAGGTGAAGGGATTATGGATAAGTGGATGGATGAGTTGAGAGCAGAAGGATTGTCAGAGCAGGAGATAAATTCTGAACTTGGAAAGAGATGGGATGCTGAATTCAAGAATGTTTATGGAGAAGAGTGGATACCTCCCGGCGGACAGGATATCAAATGGGAAGAAGAGGATGAAACATATAAATTAATGCCGGTGTGGCCTCCACTTGAAGTAATTCCAATAGGAAGAATTGATGTAATTGAAGATCCTGAAACCGGAGAAAAGAAAATTAAGGGATGGTATGATAATGGAAAATTGCATGATAAGATTGAGTGGGGCGGGGGGTTTGTAAGAGGAATTGAATATAAGGATCCTATGACGGGAAATAATTATATTTTTGATGGAGGAATTTATAGGTATACGACGCCGGCAGGAGTTGTATATGAAGAGACATATCCAGTATTAGGAGAGGAAGGAAAAGTTTTTGATCCAACAAATGATTTTGAAAGAGGGGATGAAGTTTATACTTACTATAATAGGGATTCTGAAGGAAATGTCGTTGAGTATAGCTATTCTGCTACTGGATATGAGGCAGATGTAAAAACGGAGGAAGAGGTTGCTGAGATTGTTGCGGAGCAGATAGCTGAAGAGGCAGCAGAAGCTGGAGGGGAAGTTGGAGAGGAAACTGCGACTGGAGGAGAGGCGACTGGCGAGGGAGAAACAACAAGTGAAGAAATTAAGGTGGATGCTGAGTTAGCTTATCCTACAGGAACATATGTTGTTGAGGGAGGAGGAAGAATTGAGGAAAGCCCTAATAATTTTGTTTATGTTGATGAAAGCGGGATTTTGTCAGAATGGGATTATGACCCTAATTATGAGACATATATAAATCCTGAAACAGGAAAAGTTTTTGATCCTGATGTGTCTTACCATGATGAGGCAATAAATTATGATGTTATTGACGGCAAATATAAATATTCTGGGCCAGAAGGAGTATGGACTTACAAAGATGAAGGAACTTGGGAATCACCAACGGGAGAAGTAAAAAAAGCTTATGTTCCTGCTCCTATAGGGCATGAAGACAAAAAAGAGTATACAATGCCTTCTGGGGAAAAGTGGAAATATGATACTGAAAGTGCAACATGGGAGAAGTTTGATTCTGCGGGAGCGAAAGTAGAAAGCTATTCTCCTCCTCCAAATCATTATAGTTATTATGATGGGAGAGAAGGAAAATATGTTGACTATAAAGGAAATACTTATTCTTCTGATCAATGGCAGAATGAAGGGGCAAGAGGACAGCCTTATGTTTCTTCTGGAAAGACGTGGAATTATAATTCTGCTACAGGAAATTGGGAGTCGTCACAAGGAGAGCAATATAATCCTACAACTGCAACTTATGCTGGTGGAAGCGGAGAGGGTTCTAGGCAGGGTTATGGAAGAGTTTATGATTCTTCTGGAAAAGAGGTAAAGAGTCATAATTATAATTATGGATATAACGTTTATAATCCTGATGGGAGTGTGAGTTATTATTCGTCTACTCAGACACCTTCTTCAGATGCTAATGCTCCCCAATCTTATACGGATTATTCAGGAAGAGCGTGGGCAAGAAGTGGTGACGGGACTTGGAGTGTTTCCGGAGGAGGGGCTGCTGTTGGGACAACTACTACTTATAATGGAAAAACGTATACTGTAACTCAAGATAAAGGATGGACAGATGAGTCTGGAAATGCAGTTCCACCTCCTCCTGGACAACCAAGCTCTTCCGTCGGAGGAAGTTATGGAGGTTATAATAGTTATACTGGGGGTCCTGGTTATAATGCGGCTCCTAGTGAGGGAGCTTATTCTCCTTCTGGAAGCGGGGGCAGCTTAGGACATATTTATAGAGATGGACAGTGGAGACAAGTTGATCCTAATAATCCTACCGATGCCGCTTCAGCTGAAGCAGCACGACAATCTGGAAATGTTTGGGGAAGCAGTGCATATGGTTATGGCTCTGCAAGTGGGGGAGGGGCTGCTGGGACATATGGTGGTTATTATGGCAGTGGTTATTCAGGAGGTTCTTATGGCTCTGCAAGTTCTGGTGGCAGTAATTATGGAAGTGTATATGATTCGTCTACGGGACAATATCGTCAGGCAACTGCAGAAGAAGCTGCTGTTGGAGGTTCTAATTATGTTGCACCTGGAGGAGGTTATTATGGCGGTTATTCTAGTCCTGAAGGAGGTTATAGTGGTGGTTCTTACAGCAGCGGAGGATACGTTGGGGGTTCGGGAAGTTATTATCCTGGCTCAAGCTCTTCAGGCGGTGGTGCCTATGGGGGAGGTTATGATTCTTCAGGCAGTTATGTGGGTGGCAGTTACGGGGGTTATGATTCTTCAGGCAGTTATGTAGGCACAGGCGGTGGATCGTATAGTGGAGGAGATTACTCTGGTTCATATTCAGGAAGTGGAACTTACAGCGGAGGAGATTCAGGGAGTTATTCTGGAGGAGATAGCGGAGGCAGTTACAGCGGAGGAGACTCTGGGGGAAGCACTGGAGGAGATAGCGGAGGTTCAACAGGCGGGGGCGACGGAGGAGGAGGAACGGGGATGGCTATAGGAGAATTTGAAGTTAGTGAATATGGTCTTGGAGATGCAATAGGATATATATTTAAAAGTATTTTTTAGGATATTATAAACACCACTTTCAAATCTCAATTGAGCTGTTTCCAATTCTAAAATTTACTAATTACTTTTTATCTAATAAATAAATTTTGATAATAATTTTTATTCCAATTTTTGCAGAATAAAACTGTGTTGCATGATTAATGCAACACTACAGGAATAATCTGTAAATTTGCCTTA
>CAYNKB010000026.1:0-10297 GCA_964397725.1 Candidatus Woesearchaeota archaeon
AATCATAATGACTCTTAACCCAGAATATCTTGAAAAATACAAATCTAACGTGATTATCGTAGAAGGAAAGAAAGATATCTCTTCCCTCACAGCCTTAGGATTTGAGAAAATATATTCGCTAAACAAAAACCTTGTGTCTCTAAGAGAAAGAATAGAGCAGATATCCCTCCAAATCAGCAAAAATGATAAAATCTCAATCCTCACGGATTTGGATAAAAAAGGAAATCAGCTATATGAAAAAATAAAGCCAATTCTCCAGGAGCTCGGATTTACCTTGGATTCAAAATTTAGAAGTCTTTTAATAAAAGAGAAAATTTCACACGTTGAAGGCTTGCATAAATTTACAGAAACAGGTTTTTAATTGTTAATTTCAAATCAACACTATAAACTATATAAACAAATATCAATTTCAAGATTTATGTCTAAAAAAAGAATTTTAGTAATTGTACCTCCAGAATATACAGACCAAGACCTAGAAAGAGGGCAATATAAATTCGAATATCGCGCATTTGACAGGTTTCTAGAAAACCCCAGTCAACTCGAACAAGCTCCAAATTTAGCAGCCGTTATATGCCCTTTCTATCAACTTCATAACGCCCAAACACTCAGAATTCTGTTCCAAAAACCTGTCTTAGTGATTAATGTAACATGTAATGATGAGCAAAAAAACCAAATCGAGCAAGATATGACTGACTTTCCCGATCATACTAAATTCGCCGATCAATTTTACACAATAAACATACGGGGAGAAACGGACATATCAAAAATTGGGGATATAGCACAAGACCAGATGGTTAAATACTTAGATGACTATTTCTCAAAATGAATTATCCTACAAGTTTCTTTATATTCTCTATATCGTCAGCAACTTCCTGCCCCTTCTTGGTAAGCTTAATCAGCTTTATTCTTCCCTTCTTTTCAAAGCCAACCAATCCTAATCTCTCCAAACTCTGCAATATCTTGACAGCGTGGCTGTAAGTGCAGTCAACCTCTTTCGCAAGAATGCTCCCATACCTCGCTCTCGCAATCCTCTTCAAAGCAACCAGCATCAAGGCAGGCTTTCTCCTAAAAAATATGTCGAAGTTTTCTTTCATTTTCGTTTTTTGTTAGAATGTATACTTTCTAACCTATATATTAGAGTTCACTATTACCTTTTAAAGTTTTCTCCAATTTTGTCATCTTAAAAAGTAACAAAATACTACTTAAAAAATACATCAAAATCATTGAAATCAATAAAATTATTCTACATACATCCTTATAACATTCCCGCTCAAACTCTGCCCTGTAATCTCTGTATACAAAGATAAATACCCTTTAGAAAATAACTCCGACTTGCTTGCAGTCAGTTCTATGCTAGAATCTCCATTTCCAAAAGACTCCTTGATATAATTGATATCCTTTATCATTTTAACAGCTTCTTTGGCGCTAGTTCTTATCACCGCGTCCCTCTCATCCAAGCTTCCCTTTTCAACAACAATGTCGCCCTTGTCAATTATAACATTATAAACATCATCTCCTACGATAAATTCCATCTTAGGTTCATTAGAACTTAAAGGAGGATTATGCAAATTGTAAGCCTTGACGCTATACAAGAAATAATAAACAAAGCTCTCGTCAAACCTTGCTTCTGCCTGTTCTTGACTCAAACCGCTCGTTGGATCCTGCAAATTCTTGCCCTGATAAACAGAATCATAATTAGGCCCAGCTAAAGAAAAGTAAAAAAACATAGCCACAATTAAAACCAAAACAAGCACAACCCCAAACCCAACAAGCAGTCCATGACTTATACCTCTCATATTCATACTAAACTTTATTTCTAAATCTTTATAAATGTAATTAGAATTCCTATATTATGAAAATACTCGCAGCATCCGATTTGCATGGAGAATCAAAGCAAGTCAGAAAGCTTGCCCTAAAAGCGGAAAAAGAAAACGTAGACCTTGTTGTTTTATGCGGAGATATAACAGGCTGGACTGAAACAAAAGATATAATCAAGCCGTTCAAAGATAAAAACAAAAAAGTTCTTATCATCCCTGGAAACTGGGATTCTTTTGCAACTGCCGACTTCCTGGCAAATATTTATGGTGTAAAAAACATTCACGGATACTCTGTAAAATATGATGGTGTTGGCTTCTTCGGAGCGGGCGGAGCAGAAGGCCCTGGCCCTGGAAGAACATCAGAGTCCGAAATTCTCTCAACTCTAAAAAAAGCCCACTCTGGATTAAAAGGAATTGAAAGAAAAATAATGGTGACTCATATGCATCCCTCAAAAAGCAAATCAGAGTTTTCAGGAATTCCGGGAAGCAAGGCAATAACAAAAGCAATTCATCAATTCAAGCCAGACATTCTCCTGCACGGCCACATTCATGAGGCTTCCGGATTTGAGGAAAAAATAGGCTCAACAAGAGTTATCAACGTAGGCAGGGAAGGAAAAATTATTGAGATTTAAAAACAAACATTTTTATAGTCCAAAAGACTACACAATAAGTGAATGGTATATTTCAAAAGCATAAAGAAAAGCTTCCATTATATTATTTACCACGAAAAATATTTTCCTTGGAGCAAAGTAGTTGAAATAATATTGACTACTAAAAATATGAGAAAGAAAGGAGATAAATTAGAAATAGAAGCAGAAAAGCACTATATATTGTGCGAGCTCAAGGAAAGCACCCTTTGGGTAATAAATGCCAAGTACAAAAAATGATATGTCCAAAATGCAGTTCAAAAATGAAGAAAGTTATGGTAGGTATAGAAGATGCTAAAACAAAAGCCGTGAGTTATCAATGCCAAAACTGCGATTATTTTACTTTCGAGCCTAAGTCATCAGTCCAAATAGTAAGGGAAATAAAAGAAAATGAGTCTCCTCTTAAAATAAAACAAAAGATAATAAAGCTCTCCAAAGATCGTCTCGGCATATACTTTAACAAGGATATTATAAGGTCCCTTAATCTAAAGCCGGGCGAAGACATACTTATCTCAATTCCGGATAAAAAGAGAATAGTTTTAAAATTAGCTGATTAAAAATTGAATCTAAAGTATTGTCTCAAATTTTCAAAGGGGCTGTAAAAAGAAGCTGCAACCATATCATCACATATTTCTCTTGAAGGAGGTGTAATCTCTCTTCTCTCTTCCCAATCCTTTACTCTTGAACGTGCAGAGACATACTTAAATAAATCCAGAGCATCCAAGCGCATCGCCCTAATTAAGCCCATAAATTTACATACAATCACCCCGTTTAACTATTTTACCCCTTTTATAAAACTAAAAGTGAGGGTTGACTCTATCTCTTCTTCAGAAGGATGAAACTCCATTTGATACTTATTCCTATAAGACTCAGGAAGACCTTGGCAAATTTCAATTATCCTTCTTTTTTGCTCCGGCGTGGCTTGTTTAGACTTGCAAAAACCAGAAAGCCACTTTTTATGTAATCCTTCAACACGCTGATTTATATTTTTTAGTCCGTATTTCTTAAACAAATTATGGAGTTGCTCATGAGAAGGAAAAAGAGCATGATGCGGTTCAACAACTCTTACTATGTCCGTAACATATTGCCTTTCACTTTCATAAACAGCACTTTCTACAGCCATGAGCTTGCCTCCAGCTCTTAAAACTCTGTACATTTCAGAAAAAACTTTTTGTGGATCTTCAAAATTCTGCAAAAAATTTCTGCAATAAACAAAGTCAAAACGCCCTTCTGGAAAAGGAAGACTTTCTGCATCTCCTTCATGTAAATCAAAGCCAGGATGTTTCCTTCTGCATTCATCCAACATTTGCTTAGATATATCCACACCTGTAACTCTTTCAAGCCCTAAAAAGTCCTCAAGATCACCTGCTCCTATTCCAACATCAAGAGCGCTTTCATTTCCCTTAACATCAGAAAAAGAGACTATCCTATGATTAAAATCAGAAGATTTAACCCATACCTTTTCACTCCAAGTCCCAGCTATATTATCATACACCTCGGCAATTTGCTTCTTCGACATATCAAAAAAACACATATCAATCTATTTAACAATTTCCCCTCCCAAAACTATATATTTTAAATACCACTCCCTATCCTGATTAAAATGGCAATTGAATCCTTCATTCCGGTAAGCGAATCAAAGCAGACAGTAGAGAAAGCTGTAAAGCCCAAGCCTTCCCTTTCAGACTTAACAACAATAGAATTCCCTGGGAAGCCCGTCCCAATGTCTCTTGAACAGCCTCCGTTAAAGAAAAAAAGAGCAAAGAAAAAATCCTCATCAAGCAACGTAAAAGAAATAACAAAAAAAGATTCAATACTCATTATAACAGAAAAACCTCAGGCAGCAGAAAAAATTGCAAATGCTCTTGGAACCCCAAATAAATACTCTGAAAACTCTGTCCCCTATTATGAAGTCTCCCGCAACGGAGATAATATCATAGTTGCCTCTGCAGTCGGGCATCTTTTCAACTTAACTTACACAAAGGGGCAAAAAGGATGGCCAATATTTGACATAGAATGGCAGCCATCCTATAATATCAAATCAGCTCATTTTACAAAAAGATATTATGAATTATTGAAAAAATTGTCAAAAAGAGCAAGCTCTTTCATTGTAGCAACAGACTTTGACAACGAAGGAGAAGTAATTGGCTGGAACGTCCTTCGTTTTATATGCAGTCAAAGCACCGCCAAGAGAATGAAATATTCTACTCTTACCAAGCCTGAATTAATAAAGTCCTATGAAAGCCCTCTGCCTGAATTGGCTTGGGGGCAGGCATACGCAGGAGAAACCCGCCATATCCTTGACTGGCTTTATGGAATTAATCTTTCCCGCGCCCTAATGTCTGCAATCAAAAAAACTGGCTCTTTCAGAATTCTCTCCATAGGGCGCGTCCAAGGTCCTGCATTAAAACTAATAGTAGACAGAGAAAAAGAAATTTCCGCATTCAAGTCAGAGCCTTATTGGAATGTCTTTGCGCTTGTTGATAAATTTCCATTCAAGCACCCAAAAGACATCTTTAACAAAGAAGAACTGGAAAAATTCAAAGATATAAAATCTGCGATTGCCCAAACAAAGGAAAAAGAAGAACGCCTCCCTCCGCAATCTCCATTTGACTTAACTTCCTTGCAAAGAGAAGCTTATCGCCTCCATAAAATCTCTCCTTCACAAACACTTTCTTTAGCCCAAAAGCTCTACCTCGATGGAATAATATCCTATCCAAGAACTTCCTCGCAAAAAATCCCAGACTCAATAGAGCCAAAGAAAATTCTCAAAGCCCTAAGCAAAAAATTTCCTGAAGTAAAGTTAGCAACCCGCTCCGTTCCAATTGAAGGAAAAAAATCAGATCCAGCACACCCTTCAATTTATCCAACAGGAGAATTCAAGAAACTCCCAGAAGATGAAGAAAAACTCTACAACATAATAGCAAAAAGATTTATTTCTGTATTTTGCCCTGATGCTATAACAATAAACAAACGCACAGTTTTGACATCCTTAAAAAATCAGGACATAAAATTCTCAGCCTCTGGATTAAAAATAAAAGACAGAGGATGGACGGCAGTCTATCCGGCAACTCTTGAGGAATCTGACGTTCCCAGCCTTGCAGGAAAAGTAAATATAGACGAAATCAAATTTGAGGAAAAAGAAACACAGCCTCCAAAAAGATACACCCCGACTTCATTGATAACAACTCTTGAAAAGAAAAATCTTGGAACAAAAGCCACAAGGTCCTCGATTGTAGACACTTTATTTGACCGCGGTTATCTGGAAGGAACTTCAATTAAAGCAACACCCCTTGGAATCAAACTTATAGAAGCCCTTGAAAAATACTCCTCGATAATAATTGATGAGAATCTGACAAGGCAGATAGAAGAGCAGACAGAAGACATACAAAACTCCAGTTCTGACTTCAAAAATAAAGAAGACAAAATTGTCGCCCACGCAAAATCCCTCATCTTAGATATTTCCAAGGAATTCAAGTCAAAAGAAACTGAAATAGGTTTGGAGCTCCAAAAAGGGCTTGAAACGCATCGCCTTGAACAGAGAGAAGCAAGCATAATCATGCCCTGCCCAGTCTGCAAAAAAGGAAACCTCCGCATCCTATATTCTAAAAAATCAAAACGCTACTTCGTCGCCTGCTCAAGCTACCCCGAATGCACAGCAACATACTCCCTGCCTCCAAACGCATTAATTAAAACAACAGGAAAAACAAATCCGGAAGGGCTTCCCCTCCTTCTCTCAATTAAAAAAGGCAAGCGCCCCTGGGAATTTCCATTTAATGTTAATTGGAGAAATGAACAAAAAGATAAAGAAAATTAAATATGAAAAAAGAAGATGTATTAATTAATTCTATTTTATCTCTTTTTGTAGCTTTTGTAGCAACAATCATAACTAACAAATTCAATTTGGATATAAGTATCATAATATTAATAACATTAATAATAGTGTCTATATTTTGGCTTAGTAGTTTTATTAATGAAATAAATCAGAAAACTAAGAATAACTTAGGAAAAATAAAGAAAAATAAAGAAGAAATAATATCCCTAAAAAAAGATTTAAATACGGAAAGACGCTTATCAAGATTAGAGTACGAAATAAATAATATAATGAATAAAAAAAGAGGACAGATAAGTATTCCGGACTTAATTAAAATAGGATTTATTGTAGTCCTACTACTTCTCTTGCTGAAAGCTTTCGGAGTGTTCTAAGCAGTAATATCCAAATGCCTTCTCTTTAATGGCTCATCAGCACCCTCAACTCTATCAGTTCTAAACCTGTTCAGAATTTGGCGTTCAGCTTCAGTATAAATCCTATTCGCACTAGATTCAGCCGACGGAGTCCCGGCAGCACTTTGTCTCACAGAATCAAAATAAACAAGACCTCCAACTCTTACCTGAACAGCCATAGATGTCCTGCATCCAGAACTAACAGCATAAAACATATTACTTTCCCCTTCTTTCCCAAGCTCTCAAGCTCGGCCTTACTTTCATTTCAGGGCTCTTGCTTCTCAAGCCTCTTGACTTCTTTCCTGAGCTTGTCAATCCCCTTTCCGCTCTTCTTCTGTTCTCCGGCTTTGAAATCCACTCCAAAGTCCTGTCATTCTTTATCTCAGCCTTAGAAGGATCAACCATTATAATCTCAAAATAATAATGCTTCCCATCTCTCCCTATCCAATAAGAATTCAAAACCTCCAAATTAGTATACTTTCTCGCAGCCCTTATTTCAGCCACCCAGTTATAATTCATCTTTAAAGTTTTTCTTATTGTCTGCCTTGTTGATTTCCTTCCTTTAACTCCAGCTCTTTCCCTGTTCCTTCCTCCTCTCTTCAACCTCACTCTTACAACAATAAATCCTTTCTTAGCCTTGTATCCCAAAGCTCTCGCTCTGTCTAATCTCAAAGGTTTCTCAACTTTAACAATGGCATTTTCGGCTCTCCATTCTATAAGCCTTCCCTGCGTCATTTCTCTCTCAGGCTTTTTCCATGCCTGTTTTATATAATTATAAACTCCCTTAACCATTCCATCTCTTCACAAAATCGGTTTTTAAAACCTTCGCCAGCCCAAAAATCTGGCGAATGGGATAAAGATTTTCAACCCTCGCCCATAATATAAAATCCTCCATGACAAAAAGATAGTTTTAAAAGGGTAATTCCTGCAAAACAACTATGAAATATAGCCAAGAACTAAGAGACAAAATAGCGGAAGAATACCGAGATAATTTGAGATCTCAAGGTTTGCAATGTAGTAGTCAACACATAGGACTGTTGGAGTCCGTACTTGATAGAAATCTAAAACCTGATGTTTCTCCAAAAGAAAGAGACTTTGATTTTACTCTTTTAGAATCTCTTCAAGACATGTCAAAACGTAAAGCAAATAGAATTATTCATAGTTTAACCTATAATTACCCAAACCCAACAGACGGAGATGCATTGTTGTTTTATACCCAAGCAAAAAGCGGCCATTCTAGAAACATAGGAGACAAATCGGTTGAGCTGCTGCGCAGATATTTAGTTGAAAGAGGACTCCTTAGAGACAACGCTAATCAGCAAGTCCAAGAAGAATAACAATAATTATATACCTGAAAAATCACAAAAAATTATGGCAAAAAATCCTATAGCACAAATAAGATGGTACGTCAAACACGAATCAGAACATGATGATTCTACTTACGACCCTGACAACCACACAATAAACCTCCTAATAATAAACAGGCAAGATAAGATTTATGGAATCTTGCAAAAATTCTATGAAAAAGCCCGCCCAATACTTGAAGATACAACAAGAACTCATGGAAGCGTAAATGGTTCAAACATGGCATATGAATTACATACAATAACAACTAAGGGAATGAATCCTGACAATCTTCCTTGGAAATCAGTATTTGACGGCCAAGTAAGAAAAGATAGAGAGCTAAGAGAGAGAACCTCGCAAGACACTTTAGAAATATATGTAGATTCCCACATCTCCAAGCTCGCCAGTTAATTTTTTATACCCTCTCCTCTCCCTTTATTGATGAAAGAAACATTTTACGTAACAACGCCAATATACTACCCAAATGATATCCCGCATCTTGGGCATGCATACACAACTATAGCGGCAGATGTCCTAGCTCGCTGGCACAAACTTCTTGGAAAAGATGTTTTCTTCCTGACAGGAACAGACGAGCATGGAAAGAAAATAGCAAAAACAGCAGAAAAAGCAAAAAAGACTCCAAAACAATTCACAGATTCTTTAATCCCTGAATTTAAGAAAGCATGGAAAACCTTAAACATAGAATATGACAGATTCATCCGCACAACGGACAAAGATCACGAGAAAGTCGTCCAGGAAGTTTTAAAAAAATGCTATAAATCAGGAGACATTTACAAAGGAATATATGAAGGTCTATATTGTGTTGATTGCGAAGCATACTATACTGAAAAGGACTCCCCAGATTTCCTCTGCCCAATTCATAAAAAAACCCTTGAAAAACTAAAAGAAGAATCCTACTTCTTCAAACTCTCAAAATATCAGCCCTTCTTGCTTGATTTATATAAAAAAAATCCTGAATTTATTTCTCCAAAAACAAAAAAACAGGAAATAATAAATCGTGTAGAAGAAGGCTTAAGAGATTTTAGTATATCAAGAACCTCATTTGATTGGGGAATTCCGATGCCATTTGACAAAAAGCACGTCCTCTATGTTTGGTTTGACGCATTAATTAATTATTATACCGCAACAAGAGAAAAAGGAAAAGAAAAATTTTGGCCGGCAGATGTCCATATAATTGGAAAAGATATCTTGTGGTTCCATTCAGTCTACTGGCCGGCAATGCTAAAATCTGCAGGAATTGAACTGCCAAAAAAAGTATTTGCTCACGGATGGTGGACTGTCCACAATCAAAAAATGGGCAAATCCGCAGGAAATGCAATTAAAATAGAAAAACTAACTGAATATGGCTCAGACACATCCAGATACTTCCTGCTTAGAGAAACTCCTTTTGGAGATGATGGAGATTTCTCAGAAGAAATGCTGAAAGAAAGGCATAACAACGAACTCGCAAACAAGCTCGGAAACCTTGTCTCCCGTGTTTCAACTTTAGCAGAAAAATACGGCTTGGAAAAAACAAAATCCTCCCTAAACATAGAAAAAACTCTCAAATCAGTATTAGAACACTTTAGTTTCTTGGAATTTGACAAAGCCCTAAATGAAATTTTCGCCTTTATAGACTCATGCAACGAATACATACAGGAAAAAAAGCCATGGGAAACAAAAGACAAAAAAGTCCTTTACGAACTATCAAACGCCATAAAGGACTCCGCAATTCTCCTCTCTCCATTCATCCCTGAAACATCTGAAAAAATATCAAAGGTGTTTAACTTTGACATCTCCCTAAAATCCCTAAACTCCCCATTAAAAATAACAAAAGTTAAAAAAGCAGATATTTTGTTTAAAAAGATATGAAAATATTAAGAACATATAACACATTGCTCAAAGAGAACATTGGTGTGATACCTGTTGCAACCACATACAACCAGGAGAAATGTATGAAGGTTCAGTTTGTGTTTATAAGGGAAAGAAAGGTCTTATAGTTTGGAAAAACCATATTAATCCTCCTTGTAATTTTCCTCCTGGCCCAGATGAAGAAGAAACTCATTCTTCAGAAAGAAGCCTTGAAAACCTCGCAAGAAAGGCCGCATAATTTAAAAACTCTTAATTTTTATAAACCTCATGACAAAAATACCCTATTCAGACTTTGAAAAGCTTGACCTCCGCGTCGGCTTGATAAAAAAAGCAGAGCCCCACCCTAACGCATCAAAGCTCCTTGTTCTTACCGTAGATTTAGGAGAACCTGCA
>CAYNKB010000027.1:0-9994 GCA_964397725.1 Candidatus Woesearchaeota archaeon
GAAGAGAAAGCTGATTATTCTAAAACACTCTTTTTAATCAGCGAAATTGCTCTTTCTTTGGCGCTTTTGGGTTTGCTTAGTTACTTAGTAATTAAATAATTAAGTTAATAAGAAAGGTTTTTATAGTATTTAAGATTGTTTTTGGAAGAAAAGGGGAAAGGATGAAAAAGTATTTACTTCTAATAGAAGATGAGGAGTTGTGGGAGAAGTTTAAGAAGAGTATAACAAAGGATATTAATAGTGAAATTATGGAATTGATAAAAAAGAAGGTGGGAAAGAATGATAAGAAGTGAAAAGAGAGGGCAGGTGACTATTTTTGTGATAATTGCTATTGTGATAGTTGCAGGAATAGCAGTATTTTTTCTGATAAGAGGAGATTTTGGAGCCGGCAGTATTCCGGCGGAATTACAGCCTGTTTATGATTATTATCAGACTTGCATAGAGAAAGAGGCAAAGAGCGCTATAGATTTAGTTGGAGCGCAAGGGGGAAGGATTGATACTGGTGTTTATATTCCAGGAAGCGAGTTTGCTCCATTTTCAAATCAGCTTAATTTTCTAGGATTTCCAGTTCCTTATTGGTATTATATTTCAGGAAATGGATTGATTAAAGAGCAAGTTCCCGGAAAGACTGATATAGAAAATGAGATAGCAAGATATGTGGCGGAGAATCTTCCTAATTGCGATTTCGAGAGATTTTATGCGCAGGGTTTTGAAATAGAAATAGGGGATCCAAGCGTGAATGTGAAAATTGAAGATATGAAAGTTTTGGCTAATGTTAATTCAGAGTTAGTTGTTTCTAAGGATGAGAATTCTGCAAGACAGACAAGCCAGGAAGCCAGCGTAAACAGCAAATTAGGGAAATTTTATGGAATTGCGAGGGAAATATATGACAAACAAAAGAAAGAGGCTTTTCTTGAGGGATATTCTGCTGATGTTTTGAGATTGTATGCGCCGGTTGATGGAGTTGAAATTAGTTGCAGTCCAAAGATATGGAAGACTGGAGAAATTGAGGATGAATTGAAGTCGGGATTGGAGGGGAATATAGCGAGCCTAAAACTCAAGGGAGGGAACTACGAGCTGAACAGCAAGGAAGATGAGTATTTTGTTGTAGATTATAATGCTGGAGAGAATGTTAATTTCATTTATTCTAGGAACTGGCCGACAAAGATAGAAGTAATTGGGAATGGAGTTGATGAAGCTTTAATGGTGGCAGAAGCTGTTGGGAACCAAGAGGGAATGGGGGTTATGGGCTTTTGCTATGTACCTTACCATTTTGTTTATGACTTGAGCTTTCCAGTGCTAATACAAATATATAATGATAATGAAATTTTCCAGTTTCCTGTTGCAGTGGTGATTGATAAAAATGTTCCTAGAAAGGCTATTTTTTCTGATAGTATAGATTATCTCGGTAATCAGGCTGAAGAGGATTTGTGCGAATTTAAGACGCAAGACATAAGTGTTAACTTATATGACATAAATCTTAATAATGTTGATGCAAATGTTAGTTATGAGTGCTTTGACCAAAGTTGCAGCCTTGGAGAAACTCAAAATGGAAGGATAGTCTCTAAAGCGCCAAGCTGTGTTAATGGTTATTTACATGCCAGGGCGGGAGGGTATTCGGAGAAGAAGCAATTGTTTTCCAGCAATGAAGAAAGTTCTGCAGATATTATATTAGACAGAGAGTATGAGGTGAAGTTGAATATTGAAGTTGACAGAAATAAAGTTAATGAGAATGCTATAGTTGTATTTACTAGAAGTGATGGGAAGTCTGTTACAGCCGTTTTACCCGGATCTGATAAAATTAAACTGAGTGAAGGACAGTATGATGTTAGGGTATATGTTTATGGAAATTCCAGCATAGTTATTCCAGCAACTACTACAACAAAATGTCAGGATATTCCTAAGTCTGGCTTGTTTGGGCTGTTTGGGGGAACTAAAGAAGAATGTTTTGACATAGTTGTTCCTGAAACTAAAATAGACCATGGGTTAATTGGAGGAGGAGATACACAAAATTATTTACTGGAAAGTGATCTTGTTAAGGGTGAGATGGTTGTAAATGTTCAGGGCTTTCCAGTTCCGAATACTCTGGAGCAGTTACAATATAATTTTGAATCTTTCGATAAAAATTATGTGGAGGTTAATTTTGCATGAATAGAAGATTGATTTTTGGATTTTTCTTTATATTATTAATAGGAGTTTCTGGAGTAAGTGCTGTTTCAATGGTCAATTATCAGCCAAGACCTACTTTTCAAACCTATTATACTCCAGAACAGGTTGGTACATACTGGCCGATTTTGGGAAATGATGAAGTTTGTAGGAATAGGCAGGATTTAATTTTGCAGGTTGCTCCAGGTGGGTGCCAGCCGGTTGTTGTAAGATCCGATTTATTGGCTGAACAAAACGTACCAGTATTTTGCCAAATTGATGCTTTGAAAGTTAATCCTTTGATTGATATAAATCAGATAAGAAATATTGCCTTTAAATCAGAGTATCCTGAAGAAGTTGCGGGAACTGGTTTTCATCCAGCTCAGGCTGCTTTGAAGACTAGAGATAAACTGGTTGGAAGTCCTTTAATAAGCAATATTGGCTATGTCGTTGTTGTTTTGAAGCAGAATCCTAAAGAATCTGAAATTCCAGATAAAGTTGAAGTTAATTTGCAGGCTCAAGTTGAATATGATGCAGGAAATGCTTTAGGGATTGGAAAGGCAGAATTTTTGCTTACTGAACAGAGCGATGAGGATTGGGAGGTTGATAAATTGAGACAGAGTTTCTGGAATGGAAGATATTCAGTTAGAGTTGACAAGCTTGATCCTAATTTTGCTGATGTTTCAATATATAATGGAGATAAAAAAATTATAACTACAAGAGTGGATAGAGGAAAAACTTCACAGGATGTTTTTCTTCCAGGGATGTATTGCCAGGCTGGATTACAGGTAGCTTATGATAATTATGAAGCTGTTCAAAAGAAGGCAACAATAGAAGTTAATGATGATGTTTTTGATGTATTTGAGGATTCCAGATTTTTGAATAATAAATGCAAAGTTGATGCTATATTTGTTAATGATTTTGATAATACCGGAACGGTCAAAATAAGCTGCGGGAATGAAAAGGTAAGCTTAGATTTGAATTCAAGAGATGCCTTGCAAACAGGAGAGGATGTTATTCCTCCAGGTTATGAGTTTAAGATAGGAAAAATTGCAGTTAGCAGTCCAGGTTCTGAAACTGCTGTTAATGTGAAGGAGAGTATAGGGCTTGGAAGTGAGGCTTGTGAAGTTCGTCTTGATACAGGAAATAATTTTGCAGGAGATCAAGGACTTTATTCGATAAGAAGAGGAACGGGAGCTTTAACAAGCGGAGATTGGGTTTTGTATTATCGTAAAAATACTCAAGTTGTTGGAGATGATTTAGAGAAGAACGGTGGATTAGAGGGAGATTCTAATTTGTGGAAGAGAACCTTGAAGAATGAATTAATAAGAAAGTGTGAAAGCAAAGAGGCCATAAGTGAAATAGAATATGATTCAAAGACTGAAGATTACTTTAGCAGTGCGATAGCGTATTATGAAAAAGTTGCAAAGGATTATCCAGCTGAGAAAGATCCGGAAAAAGCTGTTTCTGATAAAACTGAGACTTATGGAGAACTCGCTTTGCAAGAAGCTATTAGACTTTCAGAGGAGTTTAAAAAGCAGGCTACCGAAGCCAGACTGATAAATGAGTTTATAGAGTTGTATCCGGATTCTGATTTAATTGCTAGGTATGAGCAAAAGTTGAGTGATTTGTATAACACTGACAGATCCAAGGCATTGCAGAGTGTTTATGCTGATAATAAATACAGCACTATAAGACTTGTTAGGCTTAGCATTCCAAGGAAGGAGCAGGCGAGCGCTGATTTTATTCTAGGCAGTAAGAAAATAACTCTTGGAAGTGAGGGGACTATTCCTATTGAGAGTCCGCAGGGAGGAACTATAAGAGTTTTGGAATTGAAGGATGCAGAGAGAGTTAAAGTTCAAATAGTTTGCAATGGAGATAAGGAAAGCTCTGCTAGTTCTATAAAGAGAGAGGATTATTCCACTGATGCGGAATATAGAAGGGCTCTGGCTAGTGCTTATATCTCGGATTTTGTTATATCAGGGGCTAATGAATTGAATAAAGTTGGAAGGGTTTTAAGTGTTCAGGGAGAGAGCATAGATGCTTGCGGATTGTCTTTGAAGTTAGACAATGTAAATGTTGGAAAGGTCGGGAGAATAAGGATAATTCCAAATTCTCAAGGTGTGGAAAGCACAGCAAATTTAACCGTTAGAATTGGAATTGAGAAGAGAAATATAAAATTAAATCCTGAAAAAACAAAAGATCAGATTGAAAATTTGAACAAAACTATCGCTCAGTGGGAAGGTATTTCAAAGAATCTTGGCAATGTTGTTACTGGATTGAAGAGCGCTTGTTTTGCAACTACTGCCGTTTTAACTGCCAAGAATTTCTTTACTGGATTGAGCGGAGAGGCAATTGCAAGACAGAAAGTCATGCGTGGAGAAAATGGGTGGACAACAAGATGCGGAGATTTAGTTCCTTCAAAGTATCCAACTTTGAATGCCTGTTATGTTGGGGAAGCTGACAATATAAATAAGGATGTTAGTGCAGCAAAGGATGTAATATCACAAGTTAATAGTAAAATTGGAAGCATAGAAGGACCTTTGAAGCAGGATTCAGGAATTTTAGGAACTAGCAAGAGTGTGGATAGAAGCAAGGCCGCTATAGCATATGCAGATTATTTGAATAAGGCTTATGGAGATAGGGAAATTGTTTTGCAAGATGGAACTAAGACGACAGTTGGGAATTTAATTGGGGATCCTGCGAGTTCTTACAATGATGCTGGAGCGTATAGATATGATCAATTGAGGGAGATAGAAACAAATCTTTTACTTAGAGATAAGGGAGTTTCTCAAGGAACGATAGATAATGCAAATTCTAATTTGCAAGGTGTTGCTGAAAAGGTTCAAGAGAACAGAGATTTATATGATAAAGTCTTGCAAAGCAAGGATCTTGAAGGAAAAGGTTATGCAAGTCCTGCCAGAATTTCTGTTGAGGGAAGGCAAACGATATATGCAGATGTTAAGAAAATTGAAAATTCAAATGAGGGTTTGAAGAAAAAAGCAAACGAAGGTTATCCTTCATTTGGATATACTTCTACAGTTGTTGTTCCGACTAAGACAGTTAATTTTGACAAGCAAAATAACGGAGCTGGAAAGACATTTGCCGGAGGAACATATGCTTTGTTGTTGAATAAGCAACCAGATGGATTGTATGGGATAGATGGAGTTGTTGAAGTTGATTCAGCTGGAAATGCTGGAGAGGCTTTGAGTCAACAGAACACTAATCTTTTTGTTCAAACTTATGGACTTGGGAGCATTCAGGCTTATAGCGATTTAAGTTATAATAATAAAATGACTAACGCAGAAGTAAAGTATTATGAGACAGAACCTTACAAGGGATTGCCGGCTGTTGTTCCTTTTGATGCGCAAAGAGGATGGTATGCTGCTACGAAGCCAACTCTTGCAGCCTTTGGAAATATAGGAACTTTTGATGCTTCAGGAAAGGTTTCGAGTTTCTGGCTTTGCAATGTTGGGAAGAATGGAAGGATACAATTTGAGGAAGGGCTTGGAGATGATATTTGCCAGCAAATTAATTTGAATACTGGACAACCTTTAGGATTGTTCCACGGCTTGGGAGAGAGAGAAGCAGAGGCATTAGTTAATAGAGCAATAAGTGCTATAAACGAAGCTGCTAATCAGTATGGGAAAAAAGTTGTAACTATCGAAGGAGATACATTTACCACTGGAAAGCCTGCTGCCACAATTCCAGGAACTCAATGTCAGGACTTTATGAGCACGGGGGATTGCCAGTTGCTGTTTAATGTTTGTGATCCTGTTATATGCCCATCAAGCAGATGTGATCTTGGAGGCAAGTATCCTGTTGCTGATGTTATTCAAACAGGAATTGTCGGAAGTGCTTTGCTTTGCTTACCTAATGTAAGAGAGGGTATAGCGATACCGGTTTGCTTGACAGGCATCCAGGCAGGAATAGACGGGTATGTATCTATTTTGAAGAGCCATAGGGACTGCCTGCAGGAGAATTTAGATACAGGACAATTAGTCGGAATTTGCGACCAAATAACTTCTGTTTATATGTGTGAGTTCTTTTGGAGACAGGTTGCTCCTATTGCGAATATATTATTGCCTAAACTTGTAGAAACTGCGTATGGGCAAGGAACCAGAGGAGGGGGAGAGTATTTGACAGTTATGGGTGCTTGGCAAAATACGCAGAATTCAATAAATTACTTTACGCAAAGTTATGCTTCTAATTCATTGAAAGCTTTCCAGGCAAGGAATGTAGAGGAGGCGGGGGGAGAATTTTGCAAGGCGTTTATTTCAGCCAAAGCACCTACGGCATTTAAGACTTTGGTTGAACCTGATTCACCTACGCAGTTTCATGCATGGTTTGATTCTTTCAAGTCTAATTCTGCAACTGTACCTGCAACTGCACAGTATAAAGTATTTTATCATATTTTTGCAGGAAATGATCAAGGAGTGCAGTTTAGCGTTTATTTGAAGAATCCACCTGAAACTTCTTATTACTCAAATACGCCGACGATACAGGTTGCTGCGAACTTTATTCCTAGAGGATCTTACGCAACGGAAACAAGAGACTTTACAGCTCCAGAAGGCTATCAAGAGCTTTGCGTAAAAATAAATGCGGATGAGAAGTGCGGATTTAAACAAGTCAGCACGAGTTTCGCTGTAAACAGTTTGAGGGATGGCTATGTTGGAGATCAGATAAATCAAAAGAATATTCAGAGCGCTACAGAATGTGTCAGCGGAACTCCAAGTTTAGGAGCTGTTGTAGGGAATACGAATCCTCAGAGCGCTTTAGAAGAGGCTGCATTGCCTGAGATTTATAACAGAGGAGTGATAAGAATTTGCGCTACACAAAATCCGGGAACTTCAACCGATCCTACAAGATTTTCTAACGTGGGATATTGCGATGATCAGAAAGTAATATGCTGGCTTGATAAGGAGAGTGTTGATAATGCAATTACGGACAGCAATGTTGGGCTGAAGGATGCAACACTTTCAGAGTTGGAGGATAGTCAAAAGAAAAGTTTAGTTTCGGCAGGAGAAATATTATCTGATCAGACTGCAGCGTCCAGAATAAGAGAGCTTAGAGAGAGCAAGAATGTTTTAGTTGGACAGCTGGGCAAGAGCCAGAATCTGGATGGCAGCGGTGATTTGGTGCTTAAAACTGACAAACTTGTTCAGGATATAGAGTCAGGATTTGATTTGTTCTTTTACAATTATCATAAGGCAGAATTGATTTTGATGCAGGGAGAATTGAAGGGAGGGATTGCCGGGGCGCTTGTTAAGAGAGCGGTTGTTAAGTTTGGCGAAACGCCTGCACCTTCTGATGATTCTACTAGGGGAGGAGTTCCACGTGATGGGCTTGGGGCAGATACTACTCTTAAAGTTGGAGATAAAATAAAGGATTCAGAGGGGAATGTTCTTGTTATAGAATCTGTTAATGGCGATGGAAGTTATGTTGCAAAATCAGGAAGTGAAAAACTTGTTACTATAACTCTTTCTGATATTCAGGCTGGAAAATATAGTTCTTATAGCGAGGTTAGCAGTGGAAATCTTCCAACTGTTGAAGGAACTGATTTAAATAAAGTTCAGACAATTGCTTTGACTTATACTGAAGGATATGATGATAGTTTTGCGTTCAGATGGAATTCACAAACAAATAAACCGGAAGTTATAATGGAGGTTTGGGCAGCGACTGCCTTTTTTGGAGCTCCTGGAATGCACGCATTGAGTGTAAGATATGGTTGGGTTGAAGATCCAAGTATTGTGCCAAACTTTAAAGATCAAGATGGAATTTATGCCTGGGAGAAGGAAGATGTGGAAAGAATTATGGCTTCGGAGACGTGGGATGAATTGATATTGAGAGTTTTTGAAGTTAAGAAGTTTAACTCTCTCAATACAATGGTATTCTTTCCAAAAAGCCAGGAAACGACTGAAGTTTTCAATGGGGATGAAGAGATAATCAGGGACTCCAGAGAGGTAAGCAAAGTTGTTTCAGATGATAGTGTTATTGCAGTGTTGGATGTTAATTATAATCCTGATAGCAGAGAAAGGAATTATATTAGGGGTTTGAAAACCGGCGAGTACGGGTTTTATGTTTTAGGGAGTAAAATTTATTTTGATGAAAGTTGGGTTGTAAGAGTTATTTCTTTTGGATTTAATGGAGACTTCGAAGTTGCGACTTTGGCAGGAGATACTTCAAAAGGTTATAAGATTGTTCTTGACACTGGCAAGGTTGAAAAGTCGTTTGGAACTAGCGGGAGCATTGTTGAATTTTTGGATAGTTTAAATGGCGGTGCTGTTTATTACGAGTCTAATAAGGTATTGAAGGCTCAAACTATATCAGCAAGTGATGAAAGTTCTAGCGAGAGTGGGAGCGATAATTTCCCTACCGAATATGGAGCAGTATATAGTGGTGGATTTTATAAAATTCTTGATGATAGTGGAAAAGAAGTTGGGATTAAGATTTCCAGCGATACTTCGGGCAATAATAATGGAGCTAATAATTTAATTATTTATTATCAGGCGGAGCAAAGCGGGATTTCTATAGGGAATCTTTATTATAATGATGGGTATAAGATGAAGTTTGATTTTAGTGGGATTGTGAAGAATTACTTTATGCAAGATTATGGCTCTGATTATCTTCAGGCTTTCAATGATGCATTAAGTATAGCTGACAGACTTAATAATGCTAAAGTAGATGGTAAAATTGAGAATAACTTTTTAAAGATTGGCAAAATAGTTGTTAAATCTTAATTAGAGAGCTCTGTGACTCCGCCTTTGGATTTGTTTTCGTCTTCTATTCTTCTGTTTTCGTAGTCTTTTGCTGAGATTATGACAGATTCATAAATTCCCTTGGCACTTATAATTTGGATTCTTTTGTCAGGAAGAATTATGTCTTTTGCGCCCTCAACAGGAATTACAAAGAAATCGTACTGAGAAAAAGGCTGTCCGCAATTTCCTACTTTTGCAGGAAAGAAATAATCTTTTCCTTTTATTGTTACTTTTTTTAGATTATAATAAAAGTGATTTTCATTTAGTGTGACTATTCCATTTTCTAATTCTTCCTGTGTGAATGGGATTTCTTTTGCTCTTGCTGCATAAGGTCCTTTTGCTGTGAGGGTTGCTTTAGTTGCAATCTCTCCTTCTGGTGTTTTTGCTTTTCTTAAAACTATTAATCTGTTTGATGGTGTTGTTATTTGGTTTGTTTGCCTATCTCTAACAAATGAGCTTTCAGAGTACGGGCGAAGTATAAAATCTAATTCTCCATCTCTTTGGTTTATATTATTTTCAGCATAAAACAGGGAATCTCTATCTGAATCCAAAGCGACCAGCTGGACGTCAAACATTATATCATCAAGTCTTTCCTGCCCCATTTCCATTCCAGATATTTTTTTAGGGGCTGAATAAATGTTTTGAGGGACAGATATCGGCAATTGTGGGGCTGGTTTTTCTTCTCCGCAGGAAGCTAAGAGAATTGTTGCAAGACCAAGAGCTGCTAAATTTTTTCTCATTCTAGACATTTAATTCCTGTTCTTTCTTTGCGATAGTGTCTTTCGGGTGTTATTCTATTTGTTTCTATATTATAATTGTTTATAGTAATTTCCTGCCTTATGCGATATTCGTTAGTTGTTTTGCATCCAGAACTAAACAAGACAGCTGAAATTCCTAGTGCTGCTATTGTTGAGATTGCTTTTCTCATATAAATGTGTTTTTTAGGAGTATTTAAATTTTATGAGAGTACAATGCATTTGGCCAAACACTTACTTGTTTAGGTATTCGAACCTGTTAGAATCATGCGGAGACTAGGATTCGAACCTAGGTAAGCACTAAGCTATCAGGTCCTAAGCCTGACCCGTTTGACC
>CAYNKB010000028.1:0-9799 GCA_964397725.1 Candidatus Woesearchaeota archaeon
GCACGATAAACAGAAGTTTCCATGATAAAGTTATTGGCAGGCTTAATGAATATATAAGCAAAAAGAGATAATTGATTTATTATTCTTTTAATTGCAATTTAACAATAGGTAACATTTTTAAGACTAAAAGAACTCTAGAAGTGATGAAAGGAGATGAATTTTATTATGTAAAGTCGTTAGAAGAAGACTTCTGCACGAAAACTCTTGTTGGGAAGGAAAAGGTTACTTATCAAACAATACAAAATATGGTCAAAACTGGAGTCATTAGACCTAATACTTTAAGTTTTGGAGCGCAAAGACGTTTAGCAGGAACAATTCTTGATAAAAATTACACGAAAACTTATAGACCTCATGGAATTATATTTCAAACAAGTGAAAAGCCAGATCAAGTCCTGCCTTTTGATTTGGTTTTATTAAGTGCAACCAATAATATAATTGTTCATTATTATAGAATAAAAAATAATCTTCATATTTATTATCGTCATAAATTAATTGAAGGATTTGAGAGGTTTGTTTTTAAAAATTTTGATGAAATGATAAAAATAATTTCTTCTCCGAAAGTAGCTTGGAAGAGGGTCAACGATTTTAGAAAGAGCAAGGGCTATAAAGAACTTCCCAAATCTAAATATAGGCTTGTGGAGTATAATGAAGTGATATTTCATAAGCCAATAAAAATAAAGCCAGTTGCAATTTATGGATACACCAAAGAAACAAGGAAAATATCAAAGGAACTTAATTTGCCGTGTTATGTTTCTGCTAAAGACTTTTATCAAAAGAGAGTAAATGGGAATTGAAAAGGGTGAAATTGTAACACTCTTGCTTCTGGCGTGAAAACTTTAAGTTTAAAAAAGCAGTTTTCTATTAAATATTATGAAAAAGATGAAAAAATGCTTTGATTGCAAGGAAGAATTTGAAGTAGAAACTTCAGCAAGATTTCAGAGAAAATACTGCAAGAAGTGCGGTGAGAAAAGGAAGAAGATGTGGGATAATCAGTGGAAAGTCAAGTTTGAAGACTTGGATGATGAATAAATATTCTTAAGAAAGTGAAGCCCCTCAATCTATTTGGCATCTAAAATGTAAAAGAGCAAGAGAATAATTAGTTGTTATCTGCTAAAAAATCTTAATAATCTTGTTATATTGATATTGATTATTTAGTGGTTAGTTTATTCCTAAAGCAAGCTATGGGTATTATAATAGAATAAATGTGGGGGTGGGTTTATATTGGGATCTACCCCCACATCTATAAAATTATGTCGAAATTAAGGGATTTAAACCTTTGCTTAGACGCATTTACCGACAGCTATTTTGATAAAATGATTTAAAATCATTATAATTCCTACGATTATCACAGCCATGTGAATTCTCTTTGAGCCTGATCTTTTTTTCATTAAATAAAGAGGAGAGAAAACAAAGAGAATTCCCATAAACATTGCAATTGAGTCGTATAGAAATATTGAAATAAATGCAGAGGTTACGAAACATTGCAGAGGACCGTAAAACATCCTTGTTGCGTGGACTATTGTTACAATAACAAAAAGTGATGCTATGAGAAGATAGTATATTTTGTATTTCTTAGTTTTGTGGGAGTAAAAGAATGATTCTAAGGCTAAGGAGAATACCAGCAGTGTTATCAATAAATCAAGGATGAAGTTGTATTTTTTTACATAGTAAAGAAGGAAAAATAAAACTTCTAATATTATTAATGATAAATATGATATTTCTATCAGTATCTTTGAATGCTTACTTTTTTTGTTCATGCTTTAAATAAAATGATGATGTTTAAAAATATGTGTTTTACTTAACTTTTTATATTGGTATTTCTTATATTATATGTGAAAAAAGAGAGCTGGGCTTTAACGCTTTTGATTTCGTTTGTGATAGTCTTTGGAGCGGGGCTTATAGGGAGTTCTTTTGTAAATGGGGGATACAGCACTGCTTGGTATTTGAATAACAAATCCGAGGTGACTCCACCTAATTATGCTTTTGGAATAGTGTGGAATATCTTATTTGTGATGATTGCTTTGTCCTTATTTCTTGCTTTACAAGGCGCGAGAAAAGGAAGAGAGAAATGGGTTGTTGCTTGTGTTTACGGAATTAACTTGATTTTGAATGCTTTGTGGAGCTTGTTTTTCTTTGGAATGATGAACGCTTTTCTCGGGCTTGTTGATTTGGTTTTAATCTGGCTGACTATTATCGGGATGATTTATGTTTCTTGGAATATTGACAGAAGAGCTGCTTGGTTTTTGATTCCTTATTTGTTATGGGTGACTTTCGCTGGAGTTTTGAATGTTTTGTTTTTGATGAATTAACTTCTGAATTTTTTTGTGAGTAATTTTCCAAGGTAATAAGCCGAGCCGAAGACAACTATACCTGGGAGAAGGGCTATTCCCAACGCTGGGACTAAAAGTCCTGCTCCAACAGTTCCGAGTGTTCCTGCTCCTACTGATTCCAAGAGGTCTACTGCGCTTGAGACGGATTTTTCAACGTCTTTTTCCAGAGCATCAAGCTGCATTACTATTTTTCCTGATTTCATAATTCTTACTTTTTTATCTTCTTCAGAGACGATTACAACAAGATTGTCGCTTTTTGCCGCGCTTAGCGCCGCGCTGTGTCTTGTTCCAAAGTTTTTCAAAGTCGTTGTGGACTTTATCATCACACCATAGGCATTTACATTTCCTGATTTGTCGAGGATAACTGCGCCGTCCATAAGGGCAAGGGATTCAAGAAGTTTTGGGTTCTCGTTTGCATTGAATTTTGGGACGGATTGATCAATAAGAGGAGTGTATTCAACTTTTCCCACTACAAATAGGGCTCCTTCGCCTCTTTTTGCAATTCGCAATCCTACTTGGAGGAGAGTTTCTTCAATTTTCTTCATGCTTTTTTCCTGGGGAGTCATACCTAAATTTCAATAGGAGAGTATTTAAATTTTTAGAAAGATGTTTCTATGTTAAGCAAGTTCATATTTTAACCTTATATGTAATGATAGAGTTGATTTTAATTATCTTATAATACATTATTGCAATACATTGGCAACATTTATCCTATTATTATTTGTAAATTGCGTTAGATTTTAAATTTATTTTAATTCTAGGCAGGTTTTTAAATTATGTTTGTTAAGTTGTTATATGAAAAGAGGCTTGAAGTTTTTAGTTCTTGCAGATGCGTGGGCAACACTCTCTCTTGGTATGCTTGGGCCAATTTATGCTATTTTTGTACAGCAGATTGGGGGAGATATACTGGATGCAAGCTGGGCATTTTTTGCATTCACCTTTACTTCTGGGGTTGTTATGTATCTTCTTAGTTTCTGGGAGAATAAGATTAAACATAAAGAAAAGCTTATTCTGATTTCATATAGCTTAATGTCTGTAGGTTTTTTGGGATATTACTTTGTTTATAATCAGTTTAGCCTGCTTGTTGTTCAGATTATTTTAGGCTTTGCCGTTGCACTTTTATCTCCTGTATATGATTCCTTGTATTCGCACTATGTCATTAAGAAACAAGAGGCTTCTGATTGGGGGCTTTGGGAATCAATGGGATATGTTGTCGGCGCTATTGCTGCAATAATTGGAGGGTATGTAGCGGACATTTTTGGCTTTAAGATGCTGTTTATTGTTATGTTTATTGCTTCTTTATTTGGAGTTTTTACAGCATTGAACCTTTTAAGAAATAAGAGATATCTAAATAGAAATAATTAAAGTAACTAATAAGTAGTAACAAATAGGAAGGTTTAAATACTAATTTTGTATTTATTTTTTATGAATAAAAGGGAAGCAGATAAAAAAATTGATGAATTGAGGGATATCTTAGTTAGGGATCCAAATACAGGTATTCCTAGGGGTTTTGATTTAACACATTATGGAAATAGAGCATTTCATTTTGCCATGATTAACGATCCATCTTTTGCAGCAAGGGTTGGAGGGGAATATAACTTAAAAGATGAAGATGCATTACACGCTTTTAGGTTTTCTAGGGGAAGAGATAATGAATTACATACTAGGTTAGGTCTAGAATGGCTCAATAAGGCAGAGAATAAGAGTCCAAAATTAGTTTCAGATTTGAGAAAGATAGTATTGGATACTTTTCTTAATGGTTATGCTGATAATTTTTATCCTGAGATAGAAAATCAGAGACCTCCATATGAAATAATGAATTTAGCAGGAGATGTTAGTAATCAGTGGGTTGTTCATGCAACGCCCGAAGTTGATGAGATATCCCAAAGAGGTTTTATCTATGGTTCTCCAACAGTTTTTGGTATGGGTTTAACAAGGGGGAAAATAAAAGGATTTTTCGGAGATGAGCAAATACCCCAGCATATCAGGGAATTAAAAAAGCCAGGATATAACTTCGGTTTTAGACCGAAAGATATAACTGAAAGAATTATTCAGAAGTATTCAAAAGGAAGACCTTCTCTGGTTATTTTTCCTTTAGATAGAGGAATTGAAGTATACCACAAGGGAGATGGAGAAAATCAAGTAATATTTTGGGGACCAGCAGTAAATCCAGCAGATATAATTTCTCTAGGTATGTTTGGAAAACACGGAACAACTAAAGAATCTAGATGGTATGCAACTCAGTCAAGAGAGAAGCCGATTGGAGAAAATCAAGGCAATTTAAGAGAGGCTATTGAAAGAGTAACTCAAAATCCAGAATTTTATCGTTCTTTATTGGATAAAGCAAGAGCCGCATAATTTATTTTACAGCTTATTTTTCCAACAGGTTTTTATATTATGAAATATTTTCTTTGCTAAGGTGATAAAATGACAATTTCTAGGAATTTAATAAAGCTGACGAGAGGCGGAAGGGCTTTGTATTTAGCGTATGATCAGGGTTTTGAGCACGGGCCAAGCAGGGATTTTAATGAAAAGAACATAGATCCTAGGTATGTTTTGGATATTGCCAAGAAATGCGGTTTTAATGGGATTATATTTCAGAAGGGGATTGCGGAGAAGTATAATAAGGAGATTAAGAAGAGTGGTGTTCCTTTAATTGTCAAGCTTAATGGGAAGACGAGTTTGTATAAGGGCGAGCCTGTTTCAAGACAATTATGTACGGTTGGCGAGGCTTTGAAGTTGGGGGCTTCTGCTGTCGGATATACGATTTACATAGGGAGTGAGTATGAGAATGTTATGCTAAGAGAATTTGAAAAGATTGAAAGAGAGGCGCATAAGAAAGGATTGGTTGTTATCGCTTGGATTTATCCAAGGGGAAAGAGTGTTAAAAATCCAACGTCAAGGGAAAATATTGCGTATTCCGCAAGAGTTGCTTTGGAGATTGGGGCAGATATAGTAAAGCTTCAATGGAATGGAAAATTAGAAGATTTAAAATGGGCTGTTAAAAGTGCTGGAAAGACAAAGGTTGTTGTTGCTGGAGGGTTGAAAATAAGTGAGAGTGCATTGCTGAAGGGAGTTAAAGATATTAGAAAATCTGGAGCTTTTGGATTGGCTGTTGGAAGAAATGTTTGGAAAGCAAAGAATCCGATTGAACTGAGCAGGAAAATAAGGAAGATTTTAATGTGATAGTTGTAAATTTTAAGGATTATAAAACTGGGGAAAATGCAGTTGAGTTAGCTAAGAAGATTCAGAAGTATTTGCCAAGGGCGATTGTTTGCGTTGGATTTAATGATGCTGATAAAATTAGAAGGACAAAGTTAAGTGTTTTTACTCAATATCTTGGTTCTAATAAGGCAGAAAATTTGAAGAAACTCGGAGTGCAAGGGACATTGTTAAATCATTCTGAGCACAGGATAAAATTTGGAGAGATAAGGAAAAAATTAGTAGAATGCAAGAAAATAAGATTCAAGGTTATTGCTTGTGCAGGGAGTTTTTTAGAGGCTAAGAAGATTAAGAAATTATCTCCTTGGGCTATTGCTTACGAAGATCCAAAATTAATAGGGACTGGGAAATCAATTACTAAATATAATGGGTATGAGGTGAGAAAGTTTGCCAAAATGCTGAAAGGCTCAAAGATAATTTCTTTGTGCGGGGCGGGAATTGGAGATTTGGATGATGTTTTGGAAGCAAAGAGATTGGGATGCAGGGGTGTTTTGATTTCAAGCGCAATAGCAAAAGATAAAAAGCCTGAGAGGTTTTTAAGAGGGTTAAAAAGAGTTTAATATGAAAGTAAAAAGAAGAGTTGCTGATGGGGTTGATCCTAAAAGATTTAGAGTTGCTATTTTTGGAAGCTCAAGAGTTAAAATGAGCAATAAAGTTTACAAGGAAGTTTACACTTTGGCAAGGGAGCTTGCGGAGAGAGGAATTGGGGTTGTTACCGGCGGGGGTCCCGGGCTTATGAGGGCTGCAAATTCAGGGCATAAGGCGGGAAGCATGAAGACTAAGGCGAGGTCAATAGGACTTGGAATTAAACTGCCCAAGGAGCAGAAATTCAATGGGAGCTTGGATCAGCAGGAGACTTTTTTTAGGTTTACTTCAAGATTGGATAATTTTATGCTTTTATCCAATGCAGTTATTGTAGCTCCAGGCGGGGTTGGAACTTTATTGGAGTTCTTTTATACTTGGCAGTTAGTGCAGGTTAAGCATATATGCCACATTCCCATAATACTTTTAGGAGACCAGTGGCCTGATTTGATAAAATGGCTTGAAAAGTGGCCTTTGAAGCACAAATATTTCGGGAAGAAAGATTTGCATCTTTTGTTTTTGGCTGATGACAGCAAGGAGGCTTTGAAAGTTATTGACAAAGCCCACGAGGAGTTTTTGCTGGGAAGAGAAGACTTTTGCATTAATTATAAGAAGTATAAGATTGATTAATTAGAATTTTCACTTTCTGGCTGGTTGTGGAGCGTTTAAATATTTCATTGCCTCTTGTACGAAAATTTCCCCTGCTATTTCAGCTTCGTTATATTCTTGTCCACTTCTATCCTTAGGATCAAAATTTGAATTAAATCTTATTGTAATATCTCCTGCACGATTCGCTTCAAAATATATCTTAGAATGACCGCTCCATCTTGAGCCGATTCTATATTCTTCTCTTTTATTTTCTCTTAGACTTTCTAAAACTGCTGAGGGTATTTGATACATTGTTTCTCTAAATCCTCTTCCGAATCCACAATGTTGTTCATATAATCTAATAATGTCCAAAAGATGTTGTTCTGTCAGATTCTCTAATTTCATAAAAATCTAGCAGGTTTTTTATTTATAAGGTTTTTGATTAATCCACAAATTTATAAATCCTCAATATCTTTTTGATTTATGAGAAAGGGAATAGCAATCTTTATAATAGCTGTTTTGATTGTGTTGGGAGGATGGTATTTTATGAATAAAAGTGAAGATGGAAGCGGAACAAGAGTAAAGTTGGAAACTACAGAAGGAGATATTGTCATAGAACTTTATAGTGATATGCCTGTTACTGCCGGGAATTTTGAGAAATTAGTTAGGGAGGGATTTTATGACGGGGTTATATTTCATAGGGTAATTGATGAATTTATGATACAAGGTGGAGATCCTACAGGAACAGGAACTGGAGGTCCGGGATATAATATTAAGGATGAGTTTAATGATGGAGGGAACAATAGGGGAACGATAGCAATGGCAAACTCAGGGCCAAATACTGGAGGAAGCCAATTCTTTATTAATCTTGTAAATAATAATTATCTTGACGGGAAGCATCCCGTTTTTGGAAAAATCGTAAGTGGAATGGATGTTGTTGACAAGATTGCCAAGGTGGAGACTGATGGAAGCGACAGGCCCTTGAAGGAAGTTAAGATAGTAAAGGCAGAAGTTATTTAGATTTCTTAATTCTTAGAAAGGAAATTTTAACTTAAAATAGGTTAAAGTTAGTATTTGAGAGGCAAGGATTATTAATAATTCGCAATGATAGGCTATTAGATATTAAGTATAGGCTTTATGTGAGATGATAATTTAAGAATCGGAATTTGGATAGACTTTATAAAGTTGTTTTGGCATATTAGGGTATGGGAATTAAATGCAAGGTTTACATTGCTGGGGATCACGCAGGCTTTGTTTTAAAAAATAAGGTTGGAGCTTGGCTGGAGAAACAGGGATGCAGGGTTGAAGACCTTGGACCATTTGAATATAGGAAAGATGACGATTATCCAGATTATGCTATTCCTTTAGCAAGAAAAGTTGCTAAGGATAAAGGTTCTTACGGGGTTATAATAGCAGGGAGCGGGATTGGAGAGTGCATAGTTGCTAATAAGGTTAAGGGAATTAGAGCAGTTTTATTTCATGGAAAAAGCAGAAAGGTTTTGGAGATTTCAAGAAAGCATGATGATGCGAATGTTTTGTGTTTTGGGAGCTGGTTTGTCAAGGAAAAAGAGGCGAGGCAGGCCGTGAGTTTTTGGCTGGGAACGAGGTTTAGCGGTGCTTCAAGGCATAAAAGGAGATTAAAGAAGATTGAGAGGTTTGAAAGACATTAATGAAAAAGCAAGTTATACCGACGGTCTTTGCCAGAAGCAAGAAGGAGTTTGATGATAAGTTTGGAAAACTCTTAAAGATAACTAGGAATATACAGATAGATTTTATGGATGGGGTTTTTGTTGAGGCAAAGGGCGTAATGTTGGATGATATTCCTTCTTTGAAAGGAAAGGGAATTTTTGAGGCTCATTTGATGGTTGAAAACCCAGAGGCTTATATTCACAGGCTGAAGGCAAAAGGCTTCAAAAAAGTTTTATTTCATTACGAGTCTTATAATAATTTTGACAGGGTGCAAAGGCTTGTGACAAATATAAGATTTTTGGGCATGGAGCCGTTTGTTGTCTTTAATCCCAAGACGAGTTTTGACAGGGTTGCACAGCTTTCTTATCTTGTCAAGGGGGTTATGTTTATGGGAGTAAATCCGGGCAGGGAAAACCAAAAGATGAATCCAAATGTTTGCAGAAGAATTTCAAATTTGAGGATGATAAATAAGAAGATAATTATACAGGTTGATGGTGGAGTTAATGACAAAACAGTTAAGGATTTGGCAGAGGCTGGAGCTGATATTGTAAATTCAGGAAGCTTTGTTGTAAATTCCAGGGATCCAAAGAAAGCTCTTGGGATTTTGGAGAAGAATTTTAAATAGGCCTTGTCGCCTTTGCAATGTGCCTCCAATTTATTCCGTATTTTTCCAGCAATTGGTCCTTGGTTCCGGAATGAGGGATGCCTGAGACAAAGAGATGTTTTACTTTTATTTTTGAGTTTTCTAATTCTTCGGAAAGCATCTCTCCGATTCCGCCAGCTTTGTAATGGTCTTCTGCAATTACAATCTTTGAGCCGTGCTTTTTTACAAAATTTATCAGCTTTTTGGAGTCGAAGGGCTTTATGCAATAGAGGTCTATTACTGCTGTGTTTATTTTTTTGTTTTTCAGCAATTCATGGGCTTTTAGCGATTCATGGAGGGTTATTCCGGAGCCTATCAGGACTGCTTTGTCTTTTTTTGATTGCCTTAGTGTTTTAAAATCTCCGAGGGAGAAAGTGTCTTTGCTTGAGTAGATGATTGGAGTTTTAGGGCGTGTTGTTCTGATATAATTTATTCCTTTTATTTTTGAGCATAAGTCTAGTATCTTTGAGGTTGATATTGCATCACTTGTATAGAATACTTTGGAGTTTGGCAAATCGCGGAATATTGCAATATCCTCCAAGCCCATTTGTGAAGGGCCATCTTCCCCTATTGAGACGCCAGAATGAGAACCGCAAATTGTGAAGTTTGCTGAAGACAAGGCAGACATTCTTAACTGATCGTGTGCGCGGGAAAGGAAAGCGGAGAATGTGGAGGCAAAAGGCTTGAAGCCTTTTTTTGACAAACCTAAAGAGATTCCTATCATGTCCTGCTCTGCGATGTAAGT
>CAYNKB010000029.1:0-3451 GCA_964397725.1 Candidatus Woesearchaeota archaeon
AAGAAAATAGTTTTTATATTAACTTTTCAGAGAGATTTTGAATTAGTTTAAATTGCGCCGGATTTATCTTCTTTTTTGCTTCTTCAACCGAGAAGAAATTTGCTTTATCTATTTCAGGTATTTTTATGTATTTTCCTGACTTGTAAGGGTATTCTATTTCTACAAATGACTGACACATCAGCAGTCCGTGCCAGTCTCCTTCAAAAGCGTAAGCATGAACTACCTTTCCTGATTTTTGAGTGGTTTCTCCAAGATAAACATAGTCTTCTTTTTTATTTGGAAGGATTATGCCTGTTTCTTCCTTAAACTCTCTTATTGCAGTTTCCAATATATTATCGGAATTCTCTAATTCTCCTTTAGGAATGCTCCAAGCTCCTTCGTCCTTATCTTTCCAGAATGGTCCGCCTGGATGAACTAGAAATACTTTTAATTCCGGATTTAATTTGTACATTACCAAACCTGATGATACTTTAGGCATTTTAACTGAACTTAAATTCGAATTTATTTAAATCTATTTTATTGTTGTTTATTATAATTCCTTCTGATTTTAGGAGCTGGAGTTTTTTATTGGCTCCAAGGTTGTATTGCCCTATTTCTCCATTTGACTTTATGACACGATGGCAGGGTACATTTGGAGCGTTGAGGTTGTTTTTCATTGCTGTGCCGACAACCCGATAGGCTTTTGAGTTTAAAGCCATGGCAAGAGATTTGTAAGTTGTTACTTTCCCTTTAGGAACTCTTTCTAAGATTTTATAGCATTTTTCCTGGAATTTCATTTTTTTTGTAGGCCTGTCTATATCCCCTTATCTCGTGGTTCATTAAATAATACATAAGAGGAGTTAAACTTTTTCCTTCATCTGCAATGTGCTTTACTGCTCTGTCAATTCTAAATATGCTCCATGCCGATATTTTTCTGTCTTCCGGAGACAAAAATAGCCGTGGCTCTCTTGTTGCATGCATGGTTGAGGTATAGTATGCCAAACCATCTCCCACAAATCTTTTAATTTTTTTGTTTTGAAGGTTATCTAAATATTTTATTCCTTCTTCCCAGTGAGGCCTAAATAAAAGTTCAAGATGATTCCTTACACACATAGCCCTGTCAAGTTCTTCTGGATTGTTCGGGTTTGTTTCTGCAAGGCTTTGTGCACTTAAAGAATTCTGCCGAAGCATATCATTTGGGACGAATACTCTTCCGTCTCTATAGTCTTTAACTATATCTTTTGTTATATTTGCTATTTGAAAGGCTATTCCTGTGCTATAACCAAGACTTCTCATCCTCACTTTCTCGTCATCAGATAGATGATCTAAGTATCCTTTGTTCTTGAACAGGTCTGTTAATATATTTCCAACAAGGCCGCCGGCACATCCGCAATATTCAAGGAAAGTCTCCGTATCTGGAATATTTCTAAATCTTTCTTCTGAGAATCCATCTATCATCTGGAGAGCCTGATAAAGTATTATCTCTCTTTCAATTTTCGGCAGGAAATGAAAGGCTCCAAAAACTCTGTCGGCACTGGATAATAACTGCTTGTACCCTAAATTTTTCTCAGGTATCTGCTCTAATTCTGCAGCTATTGCTTTGTGATTTTTTCTGCTTGGATCCGAGAGGCCATCTCTGATTAACTTAAAATAAGCAAGCCTTTGCTGATGCGTTATCTGCTCACAATCTTCTGGGATGTCTGCAAGCCTAAGAACTGCATTAGACACAGATATTGGAGGCTGCAATTCTGGAGGCAATTTTGGGACTAGTTTTGAATATACTTTAGAATATCTTCCCTCTAGATTTCTTACAGCCCTATAGTCAGCCCATTCTTCCAGCCTTTGCATATCTTCTTCTAAATTAGACATAAAAATAAAGCCTAGATTTCGTATTTAAATATATCTTTATTATCGGTAAGAGGCACATATCTGACTTTTTAGCCTAATAGCAAGTTATCAGCTTTTGTTTTTACCCAAGTGGAAAATATCAAACAGCAAGCCACGCATTGGGACTAAACCGCGCAAATTCAGGAATATATTTTCATTCTTTTTGACTTCTCTCACTTCTTTTATTTTGGGGAGCATTATTACGGATGCGAGGGCTCTTGATATACCAGAGAGAAGGAATACGAAAAGAAAGACATTCATAAAAGAAATTGGCACGTATTCTGTTATGAAACCTCCGAGAGAAGCTCCGATGAAACTTCCAACTCCTATTAGGACATTGTAATAAGCGACGCAGATTGCTCTTCTTTCAGGAGTTACGGCTTCGTATATGAAGTTGCTTGCTCCGAGGTTAAATGCAGCCCAGCCAATTCCTCCCAAGACGTTTGGAACAAGAACAAGGTACAAAGGATTTGGGCTGAATATCCATAGTATTGGAGTGATTGAAATTATAATGGAGCCTATGACAAGCAGTCTTTTATTTCCGTATTTATCTGAAAACTTGCCCCAATAAGGAAAGAAAATAAGAGTTGCAATAGAAGAGCTTACAGTTATTAATGTGAACCACTTGTATCCAAGACCTAGTTCACTCGGACTTAGCATGTAAACTGCGAAAAAAGGGCCTGCGATTAATGTGGAAAAGTAAATTAAAGATACGAAGATTGCGAATTTCCCAAAATTATTTTTTGGAGCCTTTTTTATAAACTGTGTAAATGAAAAATAATATTCCTTTGGTAAAGTCAAAGATGGCTCGTAGTGCCTGTCAAATATCCTTGAGGCTATAAATCTTGAAATTCCCGCTATAAGAAAGATAATTGAGAATCCAATTAGGAGATATCCTTTTGTTTTGAAGAAATCAAGTATGAATGAAGCTGTGAATGTGGCAATCAGCGCTACTGTGGTTGCTATCCTGTTTCTTTTTCCGAAATAAATTCCTCGGATTTTCTTGGGAACTAGGTCTCCCATTAATGAGAAATAGGCCGGTCCTGCAAGAGAGCCAAATATCGCGTATAGGGCATAAAATATAATTAACAATATCGGGAGAGATTTGAGAAAAAGATTGTTCATAAAGAATAATCCAAGAATTAAAATTGGGAGCCATATAAAAGCCTGAAGGGTTACAAACCTAACTATTACATTCACTCTTGAATTCTTTTCAATTAATTTTGAGCCTTTTAACTGCGCTAAAGGCCCAGCAAGCCCGGAGACTGCGCTTATCAATCCAATCTGGAAGTTTGTTGACTGGAGAGCGAGGGCAAAAGGAGTTATAAAAGGCTCTGCAATTCCGCTCATAACCGAGCTGAACGCACCTTCCTGAATGCTTAGCTTTCTCGTTTTCTCTTTCTTTAACTCTTCATCTTTTTTAGATATTTTATTCATGCAAGAATTAGATTGAATGAGTTTAAAAGCTTAATTTACCTACATAGAGCTCCTTGAAAAGTAGAATTTCTTTTTTCTCCATAGGGCACTTCAATTCCTTTTTCAAAATAAATAACCATTAACCATCCCCAACTTACTTTTTGATTTT
>CAYNKB010000029.1:3461-8375 GCA_964397725.1 Candidatus Woesearchaeota archaeon
CTTCTTTATTCATGCAGAAATTAGATTAATTGGGTTTAAAAGCTTAATTTATAGAATTTCCTATATATTATAATACAAGTCGTTTATACATAATTAATGATAAAATATAATGACATGCAGCTTGACTTTTTATTTTATTAACGATACCAAGTAAAAAATATATTAGTGAATAGTTGGATGGGGGTGTCTTGCACATCTTAATTTTTACATCTTTTCCAATCTGGCAATACGAACATCTATGTCGGGATGAGTTGAGAAGAGTCCGGAGAATTTATTCTTGAAAGGATTTGAGATGAACAAAGGAGCCATAGCTGCAGAATAGTGATGCTTGTCTTTCGGGGAGACGTGCTCGTTCTTTATTTTTTTGAGAGCCGAGGACAAGCCTGGAGAGTAACGTGTGAATTTGACTGCTGTTGCATCTGCAGTATATTCTCTTTTTCTTGATATTGCAAGGGAAACTAATTGGGCAGATATTGGGGCGAGAATTGCAAATAGAATTCCTAGGAGAATTAAAATTGCTCCTCCCTTGCTGTCTCTGTCTCCTGAAAACCACAAGCTTCTTAAAAATATTTCCGCCAAAATTGAAATAATTCCTATCATAACTGCTGTCAAAGTCATAAAGCGGATATCGTAATTTGCTATGTGCGACATTTCGTGAGCTACAACACCTTCCAGCTCCTGCTTGTTCAATTTTTGCAAAGCTCCGGTAGTAAAGCAGATAACTGCGTGCTGTGGATCTCTTCCTGAAGCGAAAGCGTTAATCTGCTCGGATTCCATCACATAAACTTTTGGCATAGGCAGACCGGATGCGAGAGACATAGACTCCACGGCATTAAACAGCATTCTATGCGCTATTTTATCTGCCGGGCGGGCTTTTACCGAAGCCAAGGCTATCTTATCCGAGTTGTAATAGCTGAAAATAGTATATCCAATAGAAAAGATAATTGATATTATCATAATTACAAAGAATAAACCTGGGTCGAGAATCATGGCAATTACATATCCCAAGATAATGAAAATTACAATTATTGAAAACATCAGAACTACTGATTTTATCTTGTTATTTCTTATTTGGTCCTGGAAGGACAGTCTTTCTGTCATGATTATATTTGTATTTCGGAGTATAAAAATTTAATTCAAAGTAAGAGCATACAGAGAGCTGGATTTTACGCTTTCCAGCATGCCCTTTTCATTCTCTAATTCTTCTTTTGTGAACCATCTTAGTTTTTCATCTTCATCTGTTGTCTTTGTTTCTGAATTCCATGCTATGCATTTGCCAAAGAAAACGAAATTCATATGCTTATTGTGATGGGGGACATCTTCTATTTGAACCCAGTGGTTATTAATTATCTTAACATCATTAGATTTGTTTTTGCTTGGACTCAAAAGAGTAAAATCAAAACCAGTTTCTTCAGCAACTTCTCTGCTTACTGCTTCTTCAGGAGTTTCTCCTTCATCTATATGCCCTCCAACCGGAATCCAGTTTTGCAAATTTTTGTTCCAAGTCAAAAGAACTTTGTTTTCCTCATTAATTAGAAAAATAGTAGCCACCCAACATTTGTCTCTCCAGTTTATATCTCCCATTAGAATTCAACTTTAGGAACTGCTTTTAACTCTGTTGGCATTTGAAGGAACTGCTTTTCTTTCTTCCCGTAGAGACTGGCAAAGAAAGTTCCAGGGAAAGTCTTTACGCTGTTATTATATGAAAGTATGGAGTCGTTGTAGTATTGCCTTGAATACGCGACTTTATCTTCTATGGCGGACAACTCCTGTTGCAAGTGGAGGAAGTTTTCGTTTGCCTTTAATTGGGGATAGTTTTCTGCTATTGCAAAAATTGATTTCAGGGCGTTTTGCAATTCTGCTCCGGCTTTCATTTTTTGAGGAAGATTAGATGCTGACATCAAAGCCTTTCTGGCATCTGTAACTTCTTTCATTATCTTTGATTCATGCTTTGCATAACCCTTTACTGTGCTAATCAAATTGGGAACGAGGTCTGCACGCTTTCTTAGCTGAACGTCAATCTGCGACAAAGAGTTGTCTATATTGTTTCCAAGAACTACAAAACGATTGAAGTAGTATACGAAAATTAAGATTACAAAGGCTGCAAGTCCTAAGATTACCCAAAGTAGTACTGACATACTTAAATGGAGACAGAGGGTTTTATAAACATTATGGAATTCTAATATGCATGGAAAAAAGGACAAGAGTATTTGTCAGCTTCTTGATATTGGCTTTCCTTATATTTGGGCTTTATTTCTTTACAGATTGGTTTTCAAAAGTTACAGGATACTTTTCAGGGCAGGATGAAAGCGAGAGAATTGCCAATTGCCTGAATGATAATGGAGCTGAATTTTACACAGCAATTTCTTGCGCGGAATGCGAGAAGCAGGCGCAGGTTTTTGGGAGGGCTTTTGGGATAATCAATAGGATTGACTGCGGGGATAAAGGGGAAAAGTGCGAGAATCTTAGGAGTGTTCCTGCTTGGTACTTGAATGGGAATATATATTATGGGGCGAAGAATTTGACTGAATTGGAAGATTTGGGGGAATGTCAGTAAAATTTCAATAGGGAAAAAGTGATTCTGTTAAATGAGGCTGGTTATTTGTATTTTGCTAGAATCAGGAAGATTTATAAATAATATCTAAACTTTAATTTGGATGACTTTGGAAAATCAAACTTTTTTAATTGATGGTTTAGAAATAAATGTTAGTGTACCTGTTTATTATCCAGCTAATTATACAATTAAAGGATTAAACTATCCAAAAATTGCTAAGTTGCTAGGAAGAGCGGATCTCTTTGGTATTCCTGCAGAAAGAATTAGGCAAGAACTTTCAGAATCGGCAATTGATTCGCCTGTTTATTTTTGTTTAAGAAATCTAGACAAATTCTATGAAGTGGATAGAGAAAAAACAATTGCCTCAGCTCTGAAAAGTACCACTTTTGACGGCAACAAACAAAAGGGACATTCCTATAGGGGTGACCGAAGTTTGAGAGAGGTTATATTAAAAGATAGAACTAAATTTCTAATTGATACAAAGCTTTTTTTAAGTTGGCATCCAGATGATGAACGAAATTACGATTTCTTAAATATCTGTGTAGCAAGTTCTGTGGCGGATATTAATATTCATGATTTTAGAGATACAAGACCCAGAGAGCTTCATGCTGATCTTGGAAGCTCACACCATTATCTTCAAATTTATTTACAAAAAATAGGAGATGTATATACTGCTAGACTGGAACATCTTTCAGAACGAAATAGTTTATTTTTTAGGGAATTATTTAAATTTAGGGAATTATTTAAAGCAAGCCAATTATAAAAAAGGCAATCAATAGGGATGTTATAATGAGAGACATATACGTCAGATGCAGAAGTGAAGAGATTATGGGAAAAGCATTAAGGAGAAACTTATTAAATCCTGCTGCATAAAAGATATTATGAAAAAGAGGATTATAGTTGTTGCTTTTATTTTTATAGTTGCTATAGGACTAGGTGTCTTGCTTCTTAATTATAAAAATTTGAACAAGCCAGAAGATAAATCTGAAGAGCCAATTCAGCAAGCAATCGAGGAACTTTCTATAGAAGAAATGCATTGGAAAAGAGTATTTGATAAGGCCTTTGAAAGTGTTGATTGCCCCGAGCCTAGAGATCCAAGCGGGCTTCCGGATGGCTACTATAAAGGTCCGATGATAGATACGCATATTCATCTTCAGAGCCTTCCTGATGGCACTCCAGGATTTCTGGATGATTATTACATAGGTGATAATTTGGGAATAAAGCGCAGCATGGATGAGTGGGTTTGCATGATTGATAGTGAAGGAACAAAACAAGTGTGGGGATTTTTTCCGGTGTGGGAACCGATAATAAAAGAATCGGCAGATATAGTTAAGATTACAAATGATAAATATCCAAACCGCTTCATCCCTTTCATAATGCCTCCAGATGGTGAGGAGTCTACAGTCGTTGCAGAGGAACTGGAGGAAATGCTGAATGTTGAGCCTGGGCTTTTCAGAGGGTATGGTGAAATTGGATTGTACAGCCATGGGGGAGTGGAAGATCTTCCGCCGGATTCTGAAAGGCTGATGAAAATTTATTCTGTAATTCGCGAACACAATTTAATTGTTTATTTCCATCTTGGCGAAGGCCATAAAGAATCTCTTGAACGCGCGGCTTCTGCGAATCCTGATATTACTTTCGTTTTTCATGGGGACCAGCTGATTGATTGCGCCGAATGCGATAAAACTCCTGATGCTGTTGCAGAGATTCTAAAAAATAATCCTAATGTTTATTATGGGATTGATGAGTTGTATGGCGGTGATTGGCTATTGAAGCCCGGTGCAAGCAAAGAGAAATTTTTAGAAAACTTTGCTGACTACGAGCCCCTGCTGAAAAAAGACACTGCAACATGGAAAAAATTCATTGAAGATTATCCAGACCAGGTTTTATGGGGGAGTGATCGCGGTGTTTCGGCAACATGGGACAAGGATTCAGATGTTGCTTTAACTCTTAATAATTACACGAGAGCCTTTATCGGCCGCCTTGATCCGGCTGTGCAGGAAAAATTTGCGTATAAAAATGCGGAAAAATTGATTTCTTAGTGGAGTTTTTATCAGTATGCAGACTGAGAGGTTCACATATTTCCATTTAGTGTGTCATTTTTATGCTCAAGCTGAATTAGCTGAAGCAGGGTTTAAAGAAAAATTATTGAACTTAAATCTCTCAGAAAGGATAAAACAAATTATAGAAGGAAGGAAATAGGTTTGTCTAATCTGTTAACAAAAAGTATATAAGTTTGGGAGTAGTTGTAGTTTTCATGGTGGTAATAAACGCAATTGTATATAAGAGCGAGGAAGATGGCGGTTATGTTGCTATGGCATATGAAGTTACTCAGATTGGAGTGGGCGAGACAAAAGAAG
>CAYNKB010000029.1:8385-9733 GCA_964397725.1 Candidatus Woesearchaeota archaeon
GCCAGGCAGGATCCTGGGATAGTACTCACTTCAAATCCCGGAGATGAATTATTAATTGGATTGACGAGGGTAATGACTGAACCAAGCAGACACAAGCCAATTATTAGAGAAATTAACGATTATGGTTTAACATTGCAGGTTTATGATTTATCCGATTAAAAGAATTGTTTTTTGGGAAGATTTAAAAGTAGGTATTTTTCTGTATTTGCATGGAACAGTTAATTAGGCAGATTCAATTGGGAGACATTACTTTTGGTGTGCCTGGAGATGTTGCTGTATTAAATCAGCCTTGGGGTTTTTACAAATTCTTGGGCGTTTCCAAAGATGCTCCGCCTGAAGACATAAGAAGAGCTTATAGAGCGTTATCTAAAAAATTTCATCCAGATGCTGGAGGAAAGCCCGGAGATTTTGAGAATTTAGAAAGAATAGCAAAGACTCTCTTAGATGACGGCGGTGTGCTTGGGCTGGAGCATGGTCAAAAAAGACATTATGATAGGGTTTCTTCATTAGATGAGTATTTTGATGGTTTTATTAAAAATGGCGATGAAAGAACAAGAAAATTATCTGAAGCTATTCTTGCGCAAATTCAAATTGAAAGATATATTGCTAAATTTCAGCATGAATTGAGCGAGAAAAACCCTGAATATGCAAAATTAAGAGATGATTTGAGAAATGCTGAATTGCCAGAGAATAAGAAAAAAATTTTAGAAGAAATGCGAAAAATTGCAATGAAATCCAGAGGAATAACTCCTGAAAGATTGCGTGAACTTGAAAGAGAGGCTGAAGAAAAGATTGGGATTCTTTCAGAAAGAGTTAACAGATCTCCTGATAAATATTTTTCTAAAATACTTGACGTATTATATCTTGGGGATGAAAGAGTAACTTTTGGCACCTTTCCTTCCAACATGAAGTTTGGGGTTGTTTCTCATGCAGATGGAAATAATATCTTACAATTAACCTTAGCAGGAATTTGCTATATTGCCGGCTTTCAACAAGCCCATTTTAAGGCTGAAGAGGCTAATGTACATATAACGGACCCACATCTCAAAGGAATTTTTCAAGTTGTTACTGGTTCTGTAATAGTTGATTATGAATCCTCTTCTTATGCTGGAGTAATAAGGGCTAGAGCTCCAGATGTTGAAGTGATTGAAGGATTTGAAAAAAGAGGTAATTTATATGTTCCTTCTAGATTTGCAACCAGCAATTGGTGGAGAAGAAAGCCTGATGTTGATATCGCTGTAAGAACAGGGAGGGTACAATTAAAATTAAGAAGTCCGGAAATTAGAGATGATGAATGTGACTGCTCCTTGCCTTAAAAGGCAAGGCTTCTTGAATGATGCTCATCCTG
>CAYNKB010000030.1:0-8070 GCA_964397725.1 Candidatus Woesearchaeota archaeon
ACCAAGAGCAAAACCAATTAATAAACGTTGCTACCCCACATTATCTATAAAATAAAACTATAATAAAAAAAATAAAAAAATTTCGTATTTATCTCTTCTTTTTCTTTCTGCCGCCGCGAGACATCTTTGCTTCACATACGTTTCCTTTTCCGTCAACGTAGTACAAATAGCCAGTTTTTCTCTTAACGACGCCTTTTGCAATAACTTTTCCCATTTTTCACCTCCTTTTTAAAAAACAATCCTACAAATCAAAAAGTCCTTGATAAATCTTCGGACTTTTGGATGCTCAAGGAACAATTCTGTCAAGTTCCTTTACATCATATTAAACCATCATCTATATAAATCTTTCCTTTTACCGACGAAAAACTCAATTATCTTAGTATTTTTCCTATTTAGAGGCGCTTCAATTAATCTCTTAAAAGATTTTTTAGGTTTTATCGATAAAGTAAATGGCTTGACAACCCTGACTTCCAAGACTCTATTATTCTCATCAATCCAAATCGCCAAAAAAGAAAAGAACACAAAAAATGAATGTATGCTCCACCTTCTTTCTGAATTAAATTCAAAGAGAAGATTGTCAAACTCCCGAGTTTTAAACATCAGCCCTGAAAATTTCCCAAAACCTCCGACCTTCTCGACATTAACTTTTATATGCTTTCTCTTCAACTTTAATTTAATTATCATATATTCCCTTCTTCAATAAATCTGAATTAAGAAAACAGCTTCTTAGCCTGGCTCATAATATGCTGTTCCAGTTCATGCTTCTTCTTTTGCAGCTGCTCTTCTTTCTTCTTAATCTCTTCTTTCAATCTTGAATCAAACTGCATTTCCAATCCCATCTTAATCTCCCTCTCCCTTGCGGAAACTTCTTTCTCAACTCTAACATCATGCTCTCTTGTTATCTGGGAAACTTTCTCAGCAAACTCTTTCTGAAGTTTCTGCCTTACTTCCCTAGCCTCCTCATTAATTCTCTCTCTTTCCTGCCTTTCAAGCTCAGCAAGCCTTCTATCTTCTCTTCTCTTCAAAGCTTCCTGCTCGGAGCGCAATTCCTTCCTTTGCCTCTCCAAATCTGCCTTTTTTTGTTCAATCAAAAATCCAATCGCCTTTTCTCTTCCGAAAACATTATCAAGCTTTTGTTTCAATTCATGCTCCTTAACATCAACCCTCTGCTTCAACCTATTTTCTCTAGCATCAATCTTTTGTTTCAGCTTATTTTCCTTAACATCAACCCTCTGTTTTAGCCTATGCTCTTCTGCATCAATCTTTGTTCTTTCCGTCTTTCTCATCTGTTCATATCTTTTTTTAGCCCTTCTAATTTCCTTCTCATGATTCTTAGCTCTTGAAATAACCTCTTTCTCTTTCTTATTCATTGTAGCAAGCCTTGCACTCAAAAATTCTCTTTCTCTCCTAATTTTTTCCTGCAATAATTTCTCCTTGAAATCATAATGCCCGTGCAGTCTTCTGCTCGCTCTTTTTTTCTCCTCATCAAGCCTCTTAGCATTCTGCCTCATCAAACTCTCAACCAATTTCTTTCTTTCAGCAGAAAGTTTTCTTCTAAGCTCATCATTAAATCTTCTCTTAACTTCATCCTTCAATTCCATATTTACCTTTCTCTGATAACTCTCATGAAACTGATTAACAAGAGAATTATACCTGTCTGAAAACATTTTCTTCTGCGCTTCCAAATTGTGCTCCAAAACGCTATCCATAGACATTTCCTTCTCCTTTAATTTATGGCTTAAATCCGCCTTAATATTCATAATAAAGTCATCAAACTTCGTGTCCACCATAATCCCAACCCCAGAATCTATTTTGAGCTTTGCGCTGGAAGTATGCTTCTTAAAAGCATCAGTCAAGCTCCCCAGCTCCTTTTCCAATTTTGGAATATCTCTTACAAAATTAACTTCCTTGTCATTCAACTGCTTCTTAACAGAAATTCTTCTCTTCTTCTTAATCAGCTCCTGAAGTTCATTTATTCTTCTCTTCATGCTTGAAGTCTGTTTCAAGACTTCTGTGCGCTCTTCATTAAGCTTCCTCTTTATTCCCTTAGCCTCCTCCAAAACCTTTCTATGCTCTTTTCTGCTTTCTCTTGAAACTCCTCTTGGCTTCGCAGCAGAACTCTTCTCAATCTTCTTTCTTAGAACTCCGAGCTCTCTCGTAATCTGAGGAATAGCATTAATATCTTTTAACTTCGCTTTTATAAGCCTGGCATCAGTCTCAAAACCTCTCGTGTCAAGAACGTTCAACTGCTGTCTCAAAGACTCAAGCCGTGTCACCTTATCAGCAAATTCATTAAACTCTTTTTTAACCTGTTCTTTATTTTTTGCAGCCATTCATACCTCTATATATCTCATATAAAACTATTTTTTCTTTTTATATCCTTCGGTTTTCCCCTTTTTATACCCTTTTTTCTTCCATTCGGAGATTCGTTTCTTCATATCCAAAACACTCAATCCTTTGATTGTCTTTTCAACTCCAACTGTATTATATCCCTGTTTTCTCCATTCCTGTATCTTTCTAAGCATAGTCGCAGTGTCTCCAGTCCTTCTTAATTTCTCAAATTCAGAAATTCTCTTCTTCTGCTTGCTCTTCAAATTAACTATCTTTCTCTCCGTCTTCTCCTTAAGAGCCCTGTATCGTTTTGGCCTCTCCGGCATTACAACCTGCTTCTTTATCATCTCTTTCTGCCTGCTGAAGACTTTCTTCTCTTTCTGTATCTCCCACGAATTATATTTTTTCAATTCAAAAATCAGCTTGTCCCTGTCATGTATCAAATAAATAAATAAAAACACAAGCATCAAAAAGAAAAGAAAAATTGCGCCAATAATTATTATAATTATAAAAGCAGGTCCCTGGAATATGTCCCCTGAAAATTGAAATCCCTTTTTTGAAACGCTGAAAAGCTGGCTTGAAACCCCGACAGAAGACTTATACTTTACAGAAGAAACAAAGACATAATCTCCTTCAGGAATATCTTCAGGCAAAGAAACAGTCTTCGTAATTCTATTCTGCTGGTCAACAACAACATTTTCAGTCTCAGAGCTTAAAGTCTTTCCATCCAGACTAACTATAAAATATTCTGTATCAACCGGAGTTGCTCCCAAGCCCTCGCTTGTCCCGCTGGAAACCAAGTCAAATATCTTAACCTGTGCTAATATATTTCCCCCAGGCTCAACATCAGTATACTGCGGAGGAATATCCAAATTGACGTCAAAAAATAAATCTTTTGATTCTATCTCAAATACAATTGGAATAAAAGATTCCTCCCCTCCTCCTGTTATCTTTATCTTTCCCGCATAAACACCCGGACTCAGTCCAGCTGAATTAAAAATAACAGAAACATCTTTTCTTTCATTAGAATTTAAGACAAATCTCTCCTCTCCAATACGCACTCCCTTTAAATTCATCAGCTCCAAAACAAACTCCCCTCCTTTGTCGCTTGAAACGCCGATAGTCCTGTCAACAGAAACGCCCTGTTTCACAGAAACCTTGAGCAAAACACTGCTGGTTTCAACTGCAGAGGCAAAAAAACTAAAAATAACTAAAGACACTATTACAAATAAAAAAACACCTTTCCTCTTTTTATCAAGCATATTATTTAAAAACAAAACACACATTTAAACCTTGCGATAACAAACGAATTATCTTCTTTTCTTAACAATTCTTCTCACTTTTCTTTTTCTGGCAAAAGACCATATAACAACTCCCGCAACGATAGCAACCATGACAACAATAAGAAGTATTATTCCGTTAGTTCCAGTAAACCAGCTGTTGCTTACAATTTCAAACTGCGAGCTGGTTGTTGCAAAAGCTCCAGGATATACAAGCTCAAGCCCAAGGATATATTTCCCAGGAGGCAGATTTTCAGTGGAAAACTCTTTTACAAATTCCTTATCTCCTAAAACAAAAAAAGTCTCGCTCTCCTCCAGATAGCTGTTTCCGGAAAAGTCTTTTATAATATAGCTCGCAACAACATCAACCTTCTCAGCTTGAACGCCAACCTCTTTCAATGAAATCTGCGCCCTTAAAGTAGTTCCAGCGCCAACTCTCTTAAACTGCCTTGCTAAAAACAAAGAGGTATCAAACAAAAAGTTTTCGGATCTTGAATTCAAAACAACAGGAATCTCCTTATACAAAGAGTCCCCGTAATTAAACAATATCTTCCCTACAACAAGCCCCCCTCCTGAAGTCACAAATTTAACATCAATCTTCTTTTCCTCATCAGGCTCAAGCCTTACGCTTCTTGGAACTCCAATAACAGCATCCTCAAAACCCTCAAGATCTATTTTTAAAGTAACGCTCGAAGCGCCATTATTTTTTAATGTAATTTCTTCTGAAGAAATTTTGTTGGATGTTATATTAACACTCAATTCTTCCGGAGTGATTGTAACATCAACATCTGAACTTGGAGTTGTTGGCAAAGTAGCGCTGGATCCGCCTCCACTAGTTCCTGAACTGCTCGTAGTCCCATCTGCATTATAGCTCACATATTCCTCAGTTCCATCGCTTGAAATTACAGTAGAACCCTTTAAAGTCAAAGTCCCAGTATAAGAAACATTAAAAATATTCCCAGATGCTAGAACTCCTGCCTGTGTATTATCAAGTCTTGATTCATAAACATAAAAATAATCCCCTCTCGTGCTTGTTCCCGAAGTTGTAGTTCCACCATCAGCTAAAAGTGGATAAAATGCGGTTGCAGTTACACTCGTCGGATTTGTAAAATTAACCTCATAAGCGTAAACATCGCTTGCCCCGCTTATACTGACAGTCGATAAAGTGGAGCTTACTGCAGTAACAGAAACGCTGTGAACCGCACCAGCCAAATCTACACTTAAAATTAAAAAACTAAAAGCCAAAGCAAACAATGCACCTCTTCCTAACATCCAAATATCAGCAAAATAACAAATATAAATCTTGCTATTGGACTCTGCAGATTTATGCTTGAGAATTTCCTGTTCTCATTGTTTAAACCTTATGTTTTCCCCAAACCAATCAGTTTAACCTGCTTTTTGATAAAGTTGTCCCGACAACATTAGCTCCAAATGTAAAGTTATTGAAGTCACAAATTCCGTTTAGATAGATTTTATATCGACACCGGCAGGAAGAGAAATTTTAATTCCCCTTACCTTCTTAAAACCGCCTCTTTTTAAGAAACTAAATATTTTATACCCTTTTAATTCGCCCGTTATCTCATCATGCGCTTCGAAAATATCATCTTCAATCTCATCAAAATAAGAAGGACTAGGTTCACCTATAAATATCTCTAATATATCTGCTTCATTATCATAGTATAATTCCAATGTTTTCTGAGTCATCTTTTCCTTACTTTTCTTGTCATGAAAGCTGTAGCAACAAATCCCCCTCCATTTAAGTATTTTACTGAAACAAGTAAATATTCCTTTCTTTCTTTAATGTATTTATAATAATTCACCATTCTATCATCTATATTCTGATGTGTTAGAAAATCTGGTTTTAGTAATGTCTGTTTCATCTCTTCCAAATAATTAGTCATATAAGGATGCAGAGACTCAGGAGAAGTTATATGTTTCCATCTTTCTCTTGTTAGTCTTATCTTTCGCCCGCTTTTATCAACCACCTCAAATACATTCATAATAAAACAAATCCAAAATATCTTTTAAATCCTTCCTAAATCACAATAACCCTATCTCTGCCTGTGTCAAAGCCTTATGTCAAAGTGCTGACACTTTGAGCATCCAAAAGTCCGAAGATTTATCAAGGACTTTTTGATTGTAAATCTTAACTTCATCAACGTTTCCGTTTAACTTTGCTCCCGCTAAAATTGTCCCCACTCCATTCTTGTAAACATTCGCTCCAATTTGCAATCGTACAACCTCCATCTTCAGCACAGCTCGTTGGAGAAGCCAAAGCCAAACAGCTGTCCAGTAAAAACATAAAAAACAAAGATTTATATAATTCTTAACTGTCAATATTACTATGAGAATCGAAATTAACGAATACATTGTTATTGACTCCGAAATCTGCCATGGAAAGCCTACTTTTAAAGGCACAAGAGTTATGGTAACTACTATTTTGGAAATGTTGCAGGCTGGAGCCCCTGCTAAAGAAATCATAGAAGCTTATCCTTCCCTGACTGAAAAGCATATTAAGTCTGCTTTGGAATTTGCCGCAAAAGTTACTGGGAAGAATTTGCTCCCTATCTAAAATGAGATTCTTATTTGACGAAAATGTCCACATCGGACTATCCAAATTCTTATCTAAACTTGGACATGATGTTAAATTATCGCCCAAATCGATGCCCGACAAACAAGTCTTCAAATTATCACAAAATGAAAAAAGGGTTTTAATATCTAGAGACTCTGACTTTCTTAACAAGTCATTTATATCTGCCAAACACTTTGGCATATTAATTTTAAGAATTCCGCCAAGAGAATTAGAGTCACAACAATCCTGTGCAGTTAAACTATTGTCAGAGCAAACAAAACTTGATAATAAGGTATTCATGCTGGTTTCAGATAGTGAATATTTTCCCGTTGAATCTTCATTCTCAAATGCAGCATAAACTTATACCAATAGTTAAAAACCAATTATCCCACTTACCCTCTACATTAGACTTTTAAATTATAAAGGGTAAACTAAAAATTAAGTCCTATATCAAAACTACAACAGCCATATCTCTCCCTGTGTCAAAGCCTTATGTCAAAGTGCTGGCACTTTGAGCATCCAAAAGTCCGAAGATTTATCAAGGACTTTTTGATTGTAAATCTTAACTTCATCCACGTTTCCGTTTAGCTTATTGCTTGCTAAAATAATTCAAGCACCATTACCAAACAGCTTCAACATAATTAGATTCCTTAATATTCTCATCTTTCGTTAAAATCTTCGAACCTGTCAATAATGCCGAAGCCACAATTATTCTATCATGTATTTCCATAATTTTATCCAGCTCACTTGCTTTAATAATTGTATCAATATCTAAATCACATACAAGATAATTAACACTTCCTATTAATTTCTCTAATACTTTGTTAAAAGAGAGTTCTGCTTTATTTTTCCCGCATATATACATAATTTCAGCAAGAACAATAGTTGGAATAATTACAGTTCCATCGCCACTTTCTGCTTTTCTCAAAACTTCAATGGCCTTTCTGCCTAATCTTTTATCTTTTGTTAAAAACCATATCAACGTATGCGTATCAACAAGAGAAGCCATAATTAATTAAAAAGAGATTTCTTCGCCTCTTCTATATCTTCTTCAGAAACAAAAATATCTCCCAAAGAACCTTCTAAATGAACTATTTTACTTTTTTTATTTCTAGTAACCACTAAATACTTAATCAAATTCAACTGCGCTTGTATGCTTTTTATTTTATTGCTTATATATTCACTTTCCATATAAAACAAACATAAATAGTGTTTAAATAATTATCTATCTCTCAATAAAAATCACAACAGCCCTATCTCTGCCTGTGTCAAAGCCTTATTGTAAATTTTAACTTCATCCACGTTTCCGTTTAGCTTTGCACCCGCTAAAATTGTCCCCACTCCATTCTTGTAAACATTCGCTCCGATATAAATATCCTGCCCGACTCCAAGTGGCGTTCCTAATACAGAATTGTCATTCCTAACAGCAAAGCTATCAACATAAAGTTTGCATTTCTTATCTATCGCTCCCGTATAAACTCCTGTAACATGATGCCAAGCGTTATCTTTAATATTAGTAGTTCCCACAACAGAACAATCGCTAACTTTAGTTGCGGAGCTAAACATAAACCTTGCTTTCCCGTCATTCCCAACATAAAGTATAAAGTTTCTTTCAGTCGCATTTGTCAAGCTTCTTTTGTCAATTATATATCTGTTTCCCGCAAGGCTATTGTCCAATTTAACCCAAGTGCTTACTGTAAAAGCATCCTGCAAATCCAATTCAGGAGCATTACTTATCCTTCCATATTGCAAAGGCAAAAGAGTATGTGAAAAGAAAGAATTTCCTACTCTGCCAGTTATATCCGCTCTTGAGCAAAGCCCATTTACGCACAAAGCATTATTTGCATTCACTAAGTCAACAAAAGGTAAAACTCCCTACGCTTCCTC
>CAYNKB010000030.1:8080-9425 GCA_964397725.1 Candidatus Woesearchaeota archaeon
ATATTGCAAAGGAAAAAGAGTATGCGAAAAGAAAGAATTCCCCACCCCAAGCTTTCCTGTTATATCCGCTCTTGAGCAAAATCCATTTACGCACAAAGCATTATTTGCACTCACAGAATCAGCAAAAGGTAAAACTCCCTGAGATTCCTCAAATCCAATATCCAGTAACTCTCCTCCAACTCCGTTCTTATTAAACAAAACAGCAGCATCCACAGCATTTAAAGCTCTGTTGTAAATTCTCAATCCATCAACCCACCCATTTAACTTTGCCCCCGCTAAAGTCTTTCCCGCAGCATTATTATAAACATTCGCTCCGATGTAAATATCCTGCCCGATTCCCAACGGAGCTGCTGAAACATATCCGTCCGTTTTCTCCAAGACATTATCAACATAAAGTCTGCATTTCTTATTTCCAGCAGCAGGAACTTCATAAACTCCTATAATGTTATGCCAAGAGTTATCTTTAACATTTGTAAGTCCTGCTGTAAAGCAGTCATTAACTTTCAAAGCAGAGTTAAACGAAAATCTTGCCTTTCCATCATTTCCAACGTAAATTATAAAGTTTCTTTCAGTTGCATTTGTCAAACTTCTCTTGTCAATTATAAATCTGTTTCCAGTAGGAAGACTATCCAATTTTACCCACACACTAACGCTAAATGCCCCCTGCAAATCCAATTCATTATTATTATTCGTAATCTTCAAATACTCCCCATTTAAAACCCTGTTCAAGAAAACACTTCTTACTCCTTCGCCTATATTCAAAGGATTTTCTATATCATCTCTTCCGCACATTCCTCCAAGCGTTCCAACAGCGCAAATCCCCTGATTGTTATTCCAGCTCCCAACGTCGTCAAACACCGAAACTCCGCGTGGCTCATCAAAGCTCATGTTTAAAACCAACGGATTGCAGTTTAAATTTAAATTGGGGTTTGTGTCATCGCAATCCCCATTAATCACTGAATACCCATTTGGAAGTGCAGCACCTGAGCAAACTAGAATCTGTTCCCCAACCCCAGATCCATCTCCATCGCTATCAACATATCCATTTATATTTTGATATATGTTTAAATTATTATCGTCGCAGTCAACACCAAGATTGCCCTCAACGCTCACATATCCCGCAGGAAGACTTGCCAAACAAAACGATACTTCCCCTCCAATTCCATAATTGTCTCCATCTGCATCTTCATACCCATCAAGATTCTGCCACACTGTATTATCGTTGTCGTTGCAATCTACGTCGCTGGTGTGTAAGTCGCCGTCGTTGTCTGCCACAACTTCAAAAGAAATATAGGTATCCTGTGGAGCTGGTGCATACTGAACATTACCATTATTATCAATCAAA
>CAYNKB010000031.1:0-9259 GCA_964397725.1 Candidatus Woesearchaeota archaeon
TCATTTATCATCATGACAGAAGTCATCGCTCCCATTAATCCCCCCATAAATCCAGCCATTGTTCCTTCCATAACTCCCATAACCCCACAGCATTTCCCATTCCATATTCCAAATAATATTCCTACACCCATTCCAAAAACACTTCCGTAAAACATCCCATTAGTTGCTCCTATAAAAAATCCAGGCAAAAATCCCGCAATCATTCCAATAGTCATTCCTATCATCATTCCGCTCATGCAGGCAAAATTCTTGTATGCCCGAACTTGCCTCATGCTGGATATTATAACAGCATAACTAAGCACGGCAAATAACAGGTAAAAGCCATACTTTGGGATGAGATTTTCAACATTCTTTAGTATAAGAAAGTACAGCACGCCAAGTAATATAAGTGAAGTTATTACTGAAATAAACACAGATTTGATTATCTCTCCTTCAACGTCCTTTCCGCTAAGCTCCTTCACAAAATTTTTGAAAGTCATATCAGACTAAAATAATGCTTCTTTATAATTGCTTTTGTGAAACTAGTTTCAGATTTTTTACTCAAAACATTCTTGCATATATACATTTCGTTCGTTATTTTAACAATAGTAAATCCTAATATACCAATAGACGCAATTGATAATTCCAATCCTTCATACGGTAGAAAAGACAAGACTCCAGCACCTATTCCCAAAACAGACGCTAAGCCAATTCCACACGCAGCACATCCTGGAGCAAGAGCAGCCAAGAATAATCCTACGCCTCCTAACAAGCCAATCTTTGTGCCTTCATTTTCTTTTCCAATATTAACTTTATATCCTACTAAGATAAACATCATCCCAAAAAGCGCGCTAATAATGATTAAACTAACAAAAGAATGAAATTGTATTGTTTCCTTAAATCCGAAAAAGAGAATAAAGAAGAATTTAATTGTTTGAAATAAGCCAAGAGTTGAATAAAAGCCCGTTAGGCTGCTCCAGCTCGAAACCAATACATTTACCGAATAAAATGCTAAAGCAATAGTTATTGCTGCAGTTAGATATTTCCAATTAGTAAAAACTCTCTTCCATGTATTCATAATATTTTTCCATTCCATTTCATCTTCCTTCAATAAAATTTCTTATAAGATTCTCATCATACTCTTCAAAAACATCTATCTTTCCGAGTTTTGTTAAAGCAATTTTTGCATCCATTCTCTTAAACGGGGCAGCGTAAACATAGTCATAGTCCAAAGCGAAGGATTCAAGATTATCTACTAAATTTTCTTCGCAGGGGTAATCATCACAATTGTAATTTATAATTATTCCAGGTCTGCCCGTACCATCTGCATGTTCCAGCATATGTTTCTGAATCGCAATTGGCATTGGCTCTTTTAGAACATGAGAATCAGGATTTGATTCAATATGTCCATCCATGCTTGTGGGTGGAAGTGTCTTTATATTGCTGATTGAGAAATAAATACCTACCACAAACACAGCAATAATTATAATAAAAATTCCCCAATTTCTTATTTTCTTAATGGGGAAAAGTTTTCTCTCTTTAGGAGTGCTTTCAGGATGCTTGACCTTATTATGAGCCATTAATCCCTCTAAGTCCTTGAAGTTTCTATCGCAAATTTCACACTTTGTTTTTTCAGCCATTTTCTTCTTTGTTTAGGATTGTCAATACCGACTAACTTTCTTCTTCTCATCTTTCAAAATTAAAAAAAATAAAAATAAAAAATTTAAGCGTTTAGCTCTGCGTCTATGACTTGCTTGAATGCGGCGAAAGGCTGTGCTCCGCTCAATGGCTTTCCATTTATCACAAAATACGGCGTACCTTGCCCTCCAGCAGCAGTTGCATCTGCTAAATCTTTCTGAACTTCGCCTTTAAATTTTCTGTCATCAAGGCAGCTCGAAATGTCATAACCGATATCCTTAGCCCAATTTTTCAACTCTGCTGCTCCAAATTGTGCTGTTCCCCTCACAGGTCCGTTAATCGGGTCTCCTCCATCAATTATATTTCCCTCTTGGAAGATTTTATCATGCATCTTGTAATAGGCTTCATCTCCGCCCTTATCTCTTACACAATTAGCAGCCTCAGCAGCAGGCGTTGCGCCAGGGTGAATGCTATCAAGAGGAAAGTCTCTGTACACAAATTTAACTTTTCCTGTATCAATATATTCTGTTTTTATTGATGGCAAGGTTTCAGTCCAGAACTTTCTGCAGAATGGACATTGATAATCGCTAAATTCGATTATTTCAACAGGAGCATTTTTGTCCCCCAAAACAGGATCATCATCTGCGCTTGCTTTAACTTGCGAAGGCTGTGATGGCAATTGTGCTGGCTGTTGTGCAGCCTGCCTTGTCGTTGATTTGTCCCCTGTGAAAAATACAAAACCACCTACAATTAACAGAGCCAATAGCAGAAAAGTGCTGTACTTCCATATTTGGTCTTTTCTTATTTTTAAAATTACTTCTTCACTCATTTCGTCCTCCTTTCACTTTCATAGTCTTTCGTCTTAAACGATTTAACATAATAAAGTGTCAAAAAAACCACTTATAAAGGTATCGTGGAACTAGTTCTACTGCCTGAAACCGGTTCTATTTCAGCAGAATAATATTTGTCATTCCTCTTCTTTTTCTTTCAATAATGCCTGTTTGTTCTAATCTATCTAGAATTCTTGAAACTTTTGATTTCGGAAAATTAAAGTGTCCAACAATATTGCTCTGATAAACTACTTTGTCTTTATTTTCTTTGATAAAATAGAAAACCTTCTTTTCCTCCGAATTTAGTTTAGTTAAATTATACTCTTTTTGTTCAATTATCTTTTCTGCTTTTGTTAAGGATAGATAAAATCCTATACCTCCTAAAAACGCAACCAATAATTCAAGAGCTGAAATAATTTTTTCATGGTCATTATGCTCGCCGTTAGCCTTGCATGATTCTAAAGAGCAGGAGCTGTCTTTCTGCAATTTGCAAAATTCTATGCAGTTCTCTAAGCTTTGTTTACCAAGGATAGAATTAAGATAAAAAAGACTGGCCAAAACAATAATGCTCACAGCCACTATAATTATACCCAGATATCGCGGTTTCATAATTAAACTATAAAATAATAATTAATAAATCTTGTGAAGTTAAGCTATAAACCGGATTAGCATATCTCAACAATGCTTAAATATAATCATTTTTTGGCTAAAAGATGAGTCAAGTTATTTATGATAATCTTTTAGATAAATGGATTTCTGATAAGAAATTATCTTGGAGTGCAGAAGCTGGTAGAGATATTGGAGTTCCTGAAACAGTAGATAGGCTTATAGAATTGGCTAAAGAAGCAAAAGCTAAATCTAGAATATATTGGCAGGAAAATGGAGATACTTTTATGTCATTGCTCCAAGAATGTAGGTTTCCATCAAGAGAAGAGATGATTAGTCAATATTTATTTAACACAGAAGTTGAGCAGGATTCTAATCGTCTAAGAGGAGAGCTGATAAGATTTGTCTCTCAAACTGATAGAATCCCGCAGAATAGGGTTGCAATAAATTCATACTCTGTAAGAGCGTATTGTAAAGCCAATAAATTGGAAGATTCCTTGGGAAGAAAAATGGCTGAAAAATTAAATCTTTGGCCATTTGGAAATCATTAATTATTCATAAATATAACTTCTTTAATGTTTCTAAAATGTTTGTCTCCGCTGATAACTTTGCACTTCTTTTCTTTTTGCTTGACTAATATAGTAGAGTCAATCAAGCCAAAATCTTTCTGTTTCTTTCTCTGTTCAAATCTTTCTTTTCCTGAATTTATCCAGTCATTTTCACTCATTTCTAATATTTCTGAATTAGATTTTATTACCTTAAGTAATATATTAAATTCCTGCCCATTTTTTAAGCTCCATCCCTTTATCTCAGCCAAACATGGTTCAATAGTATAAAATTTATTATTGCTTTTGGAAAATAACGACTTCAGAACTTCTCCTTTTTTGCTCCCGATAAAATATTCAACCCACGCATAGCTGTCTATTACATATTCCATTTTGCTAGAAAAATTCCTTATGCTCTTGGTCTTCTTCATCAAGTGGTTTTGCTTTTCCGGCAATCCCAAAACCATCAACCATCTTTTTAGTTATTATTTCTATCTCTATTTTATCCCCTTTCTTTAAATTTAACTTCCTAAGTCTCTTATTAGGCAAGATAATTCCTATTGAATTTCCCCATTCCTTTAATTCTACTTCTATCATGTTTAAACATAATGTATAACTATTTATATACTTTTCTACGGATAGTTCTGTAAAGAGGGGGCAATGGCTAAAAGTCCGCATACTCTATCATTATTTAGAATTGTCAACCATTTCCTTAATGTCTTTTTCCACTTCTTCAGCCTCTTCTTTCTTTACTTCTGGAAAAAACTGGGAAATAATTGTCGGCTTCATCCCAGCAATTTTATTTTCCATTTTCTTCAAAAACATTAATTTTGCAGGGCATGCATAATGAAATTAGCCTGTTCTTTCTTAAAAAGTTATTTGCATGTTTTCCTGAACAAATTTCAATAATTTTTAACGACTCTTGTTCAAATCCTTTTACAGCCAATCTTTCTTTTATGTCATAAATATTGAATAAAGTCCAGCCTAGAGACTCTACTTCCCTTAGCACAGACACAACTGCTTCATCAAAGCTCTTTTCAGTCTCAACAATATATGCAAAATCTTCAGTTTTCATTTTCTTTTGTTATTTTTTTGTAATTGTTTAGCCAGCCATAAGATAAACAAGATTAAAGCCGTTAGAATCAAAGCCATAAATAGAAATCCAAATATCCACATACCTCCAAAACCATATCTCCAATTTCCCATCATTCCGCCAAAGCCAAACATTCCTAATAGTAAGAATACTGCTACGGCGATTACAATGCCAATTAGAGGATTATTATTGTCTTTCATGCTTGTTGCCTCTATTTTGTCTTTTTGATTTATTTATTAACAAAATTATTATCAAAATTAATATAATTACAACAAGAGTAAATAGAACATAAAAGAATATTTGAAATCCTATAAAATCGTTTTGATAAGAATTATTATTCTGTGGGTTTTGATAATAATAACTTCCCATCATCCCTCCACCCATCATCCCCCCGCCGACATTTTCGCCGCAGTATATCCTTCTCGCCATATTAATGTGAAATTGATCTTCGGCTTCAGAACCTTCCGTTAGCCCCATCATTTGGTGTGCCCTTTCATGAGATTCTCCAGGCATCATTTGCTCCATGTAATATTCTCCAATTACTTCAAATTGCTCATTTGTCAATTTATCACATCTGATATTTGAATCAATCAAGATTTTAGCTTGATTAAGCTCATCTTGACTAACCGCCGTGACTACTATACTCAATGATAATACTAAAAATAAAACGCTTAAATGTATTATTTTTCTCATTTTGTTTTCTCCATTAATCTTTTTATTTCATCAACTACATAATTTATTTCTTTCTCTGTATTGAATTTTCCTAGGCTAAATCTAACCGCGCCTAAAGCCAATTCATCTGGAACTTTCATTGCAGTCAATACTGCTGAAGGTTTTTTTACGTTGTCGTGGCAGGCCGAGCCGGTAGATAATGCGATATTCTTCAATTTAGACAATAATTCCGTGCTATCAACACCTTCAAAACTTAAATTTAATGTGTTTGGCAATCTCTCATTTATTGAGCCGTTTAGCCTTACTTTTGCAATTAATTTTAGTTTTTCGTGCAATAAATCCCTTAATCTTTTAATCTCTTTATTATATTCATTCATATTTTCATGAGCTATTTGGCTTGCCTTTCCTAAAGCAGCAATTCCTGCAACATTTTCAGTTCCTGCTCTTTTCCCCATTTCATGGTTAGCTCCATGAATTAGAGGTTCTAAATTTATTCCTTCTCTAATATACAATGCGCCGACTCCTTTTGGCGCATAAAACTTGTGTCCTGCAATAGATAATAAATCAACCCCCATCTCATTAACATTTATGGGAATTTTTCCAACAGACTGCGCCGCATCTATGTGGAAGAAAATTCCTTTTTCTTTTGTGATTTTTCCAATCTCCTTTATGGGCTGTATTACTCCTGTTTCATTATTAGCATGCATAATTGAGATTAATATTGTCTTATCAGTTATTGCATTTTTAATCTCGTCCAAATTAACTCTGCCGTATTCATCAACGCTGACATATGTTACTTCAAAACCTTCTTTTTCAAGATATTTACAAGGATTTATAATTGCAGGATGTTCTATTATAGAAGTTATTATATGATTTCCTTTTCTCTTATAGGAGGAAGCAATACCCTTTAGAGCCATATTATTTGACTCACTTCCACCGCTTGTAAAAATAATTTCTGAGGGCTTGGCTCCAATTAGCTCAGCAACTTGTTTTCTTGCAGTCTCAATAACTTCCCTGCCTTTTCTTCCAAGCCAGTGTCCGCTTGAAGGATTTCCATAATATTTCTCTATATATGGCTTCATTTCCTTAATTACGCCGGGATCAATCGGCGTACTTGCGTTATTGTCTAAATAAACTTTCATGCCTTTGCCCCCGCTAATATTTTTCTATTTTTTTCTAGTCTCTCGCTCAGAACTTCGCGGATTATATCAAATGCCTTTATTATCTTTACATTGGTTAATTTGTAAAATATGTTCTTGCCATTTCTCTCAGAAGCAACGATTCCTTTTGATTTCATAATTGATAAATGCTGAGAAATGTTGGCTTGGCTTAATTCTGTTTTATTGATTAATTCTGTGACAGACATCTTTTTATCTCTGAGCAAATTAAGAATTTCCAGCCTAATTGGATTAGAAAATACCTTGCACACTTCAGCATGTAGTTTATACAGTTCTCCCATTAGTAAATTAGAATATTCTAATATATAAATATATCGGTTTAAATTGTCGCACTGAGAGTATATAACAATTAATAAAATTATTCTTTTAAAACTACTATATTAGTCATTCCTCTTCTCTTTCTCTCTACAAATCCCTTTCCTTCAAGCCTGTCAATTATCCTTGACATCCTCGCCTTTCCAAATCCAGTTTTCTCAATCAAGTCTGCCTGAAATGACGCTCCGGATTCTTTGACAATTCCAAAGACTTTCTTATCCTCAGCTCTCAAGTCGCTTAAATCATAATTCTTCTTCTGTCTTTTTTCCATAACTCTCTTTACCACGACTTTTTCATGAGGTTTTGAGAATATAAGTATCAATCCGATTATAACTAATATACCTGCAATCGCCAAAGCAAGATAAGTCTGCTGATTTATTGTGTCATACATTGGGCAAAAATCATCGTGCGTCGTACAGCTTGCCTGAACTATCTCCTTCAAAGCAGAATTAAACAAGAATATAATTGCCACAACAACTACTGCTAATCCAATAATCAGCCATCCCACATTCTTGTTTTCCATAAATATATCAAAAAAAGAGAGGTTTTAAGCCTTTCTAAAAAGAAAAGTTAAAAAATAAAAAAATAAAAAATTTAAGCGTTTAGCTCTGCGTCTATGACTTGCTTGAATGCGGCGAAAGGCTGTGCTCCGCTCAATGGCTTTCCATTTATCACAAAATACGGCGTACCTTGCCCTCCAGCTTTCTGCGCGTCGCTTGTATCCTTCTGAACTTCACTTGCGAATTTTCCGGAATCAAGACAGCTTCCAATATCGTATCCTAAATCCTTTGCCCAATTTTTCAAATCATCATTTGTGTAAATCGCAGTCTTTGTTACCGCTCCAGTTGGATTTCCAGAATCTAAAATATTCTGCTCTGAGAACATCTTATCATGCATTTTGTAATATCCTTCATCTCCGCCCTTCTCTCTTGCGCATTCAGCAGCTTCTGCGGATTTTTGAGCCATAGGATGCAAACTTGCCAGTGGAAAGTCTCTGAATACTAATTTTGCCTTTCCTGTATCAATATATTCTGCCTTGATAAGAGGATAAGTATCTGTCCAGAACTTTCTGCAGAAAGGACATTGGTAGTCGGAAAATTCAACTATAGTAACCTTGGCGTCTTTATCTCCCAAAAGAGCATCATCATCTACGCTAACCTGAACTTTGGATGGCTGTGTTGGAACATTATTTCCTGTATTTACAGTATTTCCAGTAACAGTTCCGTTGTCTCCGTTCATGAAAAACACGAAAGCTCCTACAATTATCAAAGCGGCAAGAACAAATGTGCTGTATTTCCACACTTGATCTTTTCTTATCTTTATAGTCACGCTGTCGTTTCCTTCAGTTTTGTTTTCTTCCATTTATTTTCTTGTCCTCCTTTCAGTTTTCTTCATATGAATTTGACAAACTTTGCAGGTTGTTAAATCTTTCGATGCCTTCAATATTGTTAGACTTAGTAGTAATATTGCTAAAATCGATAGCTCCAAACCTTTAAACGGAAGGAAAGTTAAAAATGCACTGCCCAATCCCAGCACATAAATAAGTCCAATTCCGCACGCAGCGCATGTTGGAGCTACAATTCCAAGCAAAACTCCCAGCCCTCCAATCACTCCAAGTTTAGTATTTTTCTCTATGTTCTTTATTTTAAAAACAAGCAAACTAACCAAGACTCCAAATAAAATACTGATTATTATTAAACTTATAAAAGAGCTTAATAATATGGTTCTTCCAAATCCTATTGTTGATGAAACTAGCCAACTTATTGTTTTTTCTATTCCAGAAGAATTAAACACATAAATAAGAAGGCTAATATTTGATACAAGGACATTAAAAAAATAAAATCCAAATGCAATAATTATCGTTAAAAATATATATCTCGCGTTCCCAAAAACAATTTTCCAAGCATTAAGAATCTCTTTAAATTTATTCATGGCGCAGAAAACAAAAATCAACTTATAACTCTTTCTCTAGCCCTATTTTCAAGTTCAGCCCTTTAACAATTAGAATTACTCCAATCAGAACATAAAAAGCAAGAATAAAAGGATTATTAAATATTAAAATTCCAAGCAAAGAAGTTTTTATAATATAATTCCCGCCATTCTCAAGATTTAATTTAATAAAATAGCTCCCTATCAGTAAAGCAAATGTCAAAATTCCAAGCCAAAAATACACTCTTCTTTTCATTTTATAATAAATAGTAGTCAGATATTCTTTATAAGTTTTCTAATAGTCCTTCTTATCTCTATGATTTCTGGAGTAACAAAAGAAACCTCCCTAAAACTCGGGCTTATTACTTTCACCGTTCTTAACTTTCTTTTCATTTTTTTCATCGTTATCTTTTAAATATTTTAACTCAGCCTCCAGCTGAATATTATGGAGTTTTTCCTTAATATACTTTTCCT
>CAYNKB010000032.1:0-1168 GCA_964397725.1 Candidatus Woesearchaeota archaeon
AAGCAATTAAAATCTGCGGAGGACAGGGTTTCTATAATTGTTCTTGGAAGTGTTTCTCCATACATAGATGCACCTGCACAAAGAGCTGTGATTTTGGGCAAGAGCGTGAATTATGATGGAAGCAGTAGTTTTGCGTTAAGCAACTCTGGATTTCCAAGTTATATAATAAAGTGTCTTGGTGGTGCTTGCCCTACTGAAACTAATGGATGTCCTACAGATTATAATGGCAATTGTCCAATCTCTATAGATCCAGATGGAAAGTTTGGTATTTATGATAATTTGTATTTCAATTGGACTTTTGGACCAAGCGAAGGTGAAGTAAAAGAAGGTTCGGGAGCCAAGTTAGGTATAAAGATATATTCAACACTAGGAACTAATAAAATAATAAGACTTGCGCTTTCTGCAAATGGACAAAGTGAAAATACATTTAATGAATTTGATTTGATAAGAGCAAATGGATGCGAAGATGATAATGGTCTGTGGTGGGATTCAAATTTAAACCAGTATCATGATCCTAAACTAGAACCGAATATTTGCAATATTCCAAGACTAACTGATCCTAATGGTCGAGCTTGCTGCCCTATAGGATACGAATGTGTTGATAATAGGGATGGATTTATATGCGACCCAAATGCTTGTAATGTGGCCTATGAAGAACAGGGAGAAACATTTCCGATAGAGAAATGCGATGATTACAATAAAGTAACTGGAAATAAGACTGAACAATGCAGGTTTGATTGCAATCAAGCTTACAGAAATTCTATTGATGGAAAACTTGTTAATATCCCCTCTGGAAAATATATAGATTATGAGGGATGTTGGTGGGATTCTGAAGAAGAGGAATGTGGTTATCATTATAATAATTTACCTATAAATCCTGGTACTGGAGACAATCAACAAAAAGCTGAATGTGTTATAAAAGTACTCAAAGAAGAAAAGCAAGGAACTCAGTGCATTACAACAAGAGAAACTAAAAGATTAACCAGTACTGGATTAATTGAAGACATCTCTGAATGTAGCTTTGACTGTGATGGAGAAACAAAAACAATATGTACTACAACTGCTCCCTGCGGGAGAGCGGCAATTACACTTCCATTCTTTGAAATATTTAACTTAATTATTGGATTGGCAATTGTGGCAACAATTTACATTTTATACGGGATTTACA